>JAGLOT010000001.1 GCA_023137655.1 Nanobdellota archaeon
TTTTTCAACTTCTTCTTTTTGAATATTGAAATCTTCTGTCGATTGATCAATAATTAAAGAAAACCATTGGCAAAAATAATTATGTTTTTCCTTCTGCCTAGATTTATGTTCTTTTTTTAATTTATATCCTTTTAATCCAATTTCTTCCTCAGTTTCTTTCAAAATATTATCCTCATATGATTCCCCAATATCATTTGTTCCAGCTACTGCAGGCCCCCATTTACCTGGATCATTAATTTTATCAAATTTTCTTTGGGCGAGTAATATATCCCCTTTAGTATTTTTAACCCATAAAGCAGAAACCCTATAAACCTCTGAAGAATTAATCAATTTTCTTTCTTTTGAACCTATAATATTATCATTTTCATCAACAATAATTACTTTCTCTTCTTTCATAACCTATAATCTAATAAAATGCTATATAAATATTTTGAAACCCAAAGAAAACATTTAAGTTTACGAACACTGAAAGTAAACTTTAAAGATGAGCCAAGTTTATGAAGGGTGAATAAACTTTAGAGGCTTCAGTCTCTTAAAGCGAAATCTTTTTATAACTAAAACAAAAAAACCAATATTATGAAGTATATATTACAATTACATCAAGACCTACCAGAACTTGCAAAGGGCGAAGCACTTGCATTAAATCCTGGAGAACATAAAACCTTCTCAAACATATTACTATTAGAAACATCATCTCCTTATTTCAAAACATTAGCATTCACAAAAAAATCTTGTCAGTTCCTATTCCAGTGCAAAAAAGAAAACCTGCAGAAAACATTCAAAAACTATAATTGGCAGAAAATCTACAAAGAATCATTTGCAGTAAGAACAAATTCAAAAGAACTAAAAAATAAAGAAAAAGAATTTGCAGAAATAGTCTGGGCAAAAATAAATAATCCAAAAGTAAACTTAAATTCTGCAAAAACACCCATTGAAATATTTATAACAGAAAAATATGCTTTCTGTGGGTTATTGGTCCATAAAAATGAAGATAAACATCATGATAGGCACCCAAACAATAGGCCTGCACAGCACCCATCAACATTAAAACCAAAATTAGCAAAATCACTCCTCAATCTTTCAGGATTGAAAAAAGGGAAAGTACTAGATCCATTCTGTGGTACAGGGGGCATCCTATTGGAATCTGCTTTATTAAATTTCAAAACAATCGGCTATGACCTTTCCCCAGAAATGATTAAACGATGTAAAAAAAATATTAAACATTTTAATCTAAACATAGATGTCAAAATAAAAGATGCCACATCCAAACTAGAAAAAGTAGATTTAATTGTAACTGACCCCCCCTATGGTAGAGCATCCTCAGTATTCAAAAGAGATATAATCAAACTCTATGAAGATTTTCTAAAGCAAGCAGAAAAATCAACTAAAAAAGCAGTTATAATCTTCCCAAGTATCTTGCCCTTCAAAAAAATAATTAAAACAAGCAACTTCACCATAGAAAAAATTTATAAGGTAAAGGTTCATCGTTCTTTAACTCGTAATATAGTGATTTTAAAAAGGTGATATTTTGAAAGTTTATGATAGAAGAGATCTTCCAAAAAATAATATTGAAGTCAAAAAGCATAATTACTTCCTAGAGATATTTATAATCCTACTGCTAATTTTATTAATTATAGTCGCATAAAACAATAGATATTTATACTAAACATAATTGCTAAAAATATGAAAAAACTCCTATTATTAATCTTATTAATTCTAATAATTCCTTTAGTCAGTGCTAAATCTGGACACCTGACCTTACTCGCAGTCCAAAATGTTGAAAATAATATTGGAAGTACTGCAGATTTATATTTAGAAATCGAATCTGGTTCTGGGAGGGTTTTCCTTGATACATTCCCATTAACACAAATAGATACTCAAATGTCCACAAGACTTGCAAAAGAAATTGCCTGTGAATTCCTTGAAAAAAATTGTAATAACTATGACTTCTTTTATACCATACGGGCAGGTTCAAGTATTATTGGTGGGCCAAGTGCTGGAGCTGCATTAGCTGCTCTAACTGTAATCCTATTGGATGATTTAGAATACGATGAATCTATTGTTGTAACTGGATCAATAAACTCTGGTGGAATCATAGGCCCTGTTGGAGGTATACCCACAAAAATAGATGTGGCAGAAAAAAATAATATATCCAAAATATTAATCCCTTCAACAAAATTAAATGCAACCAACTCTTCATTAAATAGAACAATCCAAGTTGTAGAGGTTGCAACATTAAAACAAATAATAAAAGAATTTACTGGAAAAGATTATGGTCAAGAAAATTATGAACTTCAAGTAAATCAAGAATATGATCAAATCATGAAAAAGATTTCAACTGTTATGTGTAACCGGACTGCAAGATTAAAAGAGCAAGTAGAAACTTACTACCCTGATTCAAGAAAATTAGCGATAGTCCAAAATAAAACTATTGCAGCAAAAAATGCATTAAATCAATCAAGGTATTATCCTGCGGCATCCTATTGCTTTGGGGCAAACATTGATCTTGGAAGTGAGTTAACTAAAAATCTTTCCAATGAAAAAACTCTTGAAGATATTAGT
The DNA here is from genome assembly GCA_023137655.1 of Nanobdellota archaeon. GTDB lineage: Archaea > Nanobdellota > Nanobdellia > Woesearchaeales > BS150m-G63 > JAGLOT01. Next base: position 2,563 of record JAGLOT010000001.1, read on the forward strand.
GATGTTAAATCTGCAATAGAAAAATTTGAAGATATGGTTGATAAAAAAGAGATACAAACAATCTCAGATTTACAGGCAAAAATAATTGTTAAAGAAAGATTAATGGATGCAAAAGACTCATTAACAGAGGGTTCTAAAAATATTAATTCTTCTAAGGCCCAATACCAATTAGCATATGCAAGAGAAAGGTTTCATAGTGCAATCATCTGGGCATACTTCTTTAATATGTCTGGCAAAAAAATTGATTTAAAACCAGAAAATGTAAGAGCCTCTTGCATAAATAAAATTGCAGAAGCAGAAGAACGTTTTAATTATATCATAACCATCACTCCTTTAGAATTTAATTCAACAAAACAAGAAATATCTCAGGCAAGAAAATATTTATTAGAAGATGAATATGAAATGTGCATTTTCAAGGCTAATAAAGCTAAAGCAGATATTGATGTTACATTAAGTGTTATGGGTATATCAAAAGATGAAGAAATGCAAGAGTTAATTGAGTCAAAATTAAAATATGCTGAAGAACAGATTGCTAGAGAAATAAGTAAAGATTCATTTCCAATTATGGGTTATAGTTATTATCTATATTCTTTAGATTTAAAAGAATCTGATCCCATATCCTCATTAATTTATGCAGAACTATCTCTTGAATTAAGCAATATGTGGCCATATTTTAATTTAGAACCTAAAAGCAGGATTAACCTTATTGATTTTAATAAAGATTTCTTAAAAGGTTTTGTAGCAGGATTAATATTTATAATTCTTATACTTCTAATTTCTAATAAGAAAAGAAAAAACCCATAAGCAAGAAAAGCACCTATGGGAGAGGTGATCTGACATAATTCAAAGAATCTTGTTATGCCTACAGACTTTGTCTGTTGGTTTGACATGATCGCTTAAATCTAATTCATCATAAAACCCCTGCAACCGAAGCCACAGAGGTTGATGAAACAATGATTATAAAACCCCCATAAACCACCCGAAAGTAGCCTATGAGGGAAAAAGAGGTGATTATGATGTTTAGAAGAGCTTTACTACCCCCCTTAATTGAATCTTAGATGTGTTATCACCACCAAGTAACTATAAGTTAGTAGTGCCTATATATAAATCTTTCGGTTTTGTTGTTATCTAGAAGTAGTTACATAAATAAAAATAAATATTGAAAAAATTATTCAATTTTTCTTGGTTTCATATATTTTTGAACTATTCGTTTATAGCTCTGGAAAGATTCTTTTTCTTTTATCCACTGAAAGTCTTTAGCAGGTAAAATTTTAAGTACATCTACTGAAAAATCAATCAAAGTCCTCACTTCATCCCTAATATCATCATTGTCTTCTTCCATAAGTCCTATTTCGTCTTTAAGTGAGTCTTCTTCTTTATCTCCAATATCTTTCATAATTCTGAGTTTAAGTAGCAGTCTTTTCAAAATATTGTCTTTTTTAGTGCCTGTTTTCTCTAATGCTTCAATTTCAGCCAAATCTTCATCAAATTCGTCCATTTCTTCAACATTTTCTTCAAAATTGAACTCTTCAGAAACTGGATTTAAGTCTTCATCAACAACATTCTTTTTACATCTTCTTTTAAAAATTCTAGAAAAAAAGCATTGTTTCTTCTCCATTTTTCTCTGTTCTGCTGCATGAACTATCTCATCAGGATCAACAAATTCTATTTTAGTTTCCCTAATCTTAGGTCTTATCCTAAAAGACTTATTTGGTTTCATTTTTGTAACAATATCAGAGAAATCTATTTTCTTAGTTTCATAAGATCTTCTTGAGGATATGTATCTATCCATACTTTTATTAAATTCTGCGCCACCCATGAAAAAGAAATACTTAATTGGGATATTTATAGTTTTCTGTTTTTTCAGTAAAATAAAGGTTCCATAAGAAACAGAGGTCAAAACAAAACCCCAATTTTTGTCCCTTGGAACTATTCTAAACAAATTATTACAATTAGCTAAATCTCAATATTAATCACTTAAAGTCTCAACTAAGACTTAGAAAAGTCTCTGTAAAGTCTCATATTTTCCATAAGAAATAATGGGGTGGCTCAATAATACTAAGAATAAACAATATCAAAAGTCTCATAATCTATAATGAGACAATTATTTAAGTCTCAATAAGACAGAAAAATATTTAAACAACACCCCAATAGTTAATCAAATGGGGGAAAACATTTCTGAGGTAAAGAGAGGATTACAGAATAGTTTTAGTAATATTAAGAAAGATATGAATTCTCTTAAAATTCAAATCAAAACAAATAATAAAGAGATTTCTGAGTTAAAGGAATTAATTCAAAGTTTAAGAAAAGACCTTCAAACACCTAAATTAACTAAAGAAGATAATCTACAAAGAGATATTCTAAACAAAGTAAAAAGGAATAGAAAGGGATTAATCAAATCACAAATAAATGAACTATTAAATCAGAATAAATCAATTCCAGAGATTAAAGAACTAATTGTGGATAGGGATAATTATTGTTCTAAGGCAACATTCTATAGATACATATCTGAATTAAAAGAAAATAATAAACTTGAAATATGGTCAAAACAATAAAAGTAGATAAAATTTGCAAATCTATTCTGCAAAAATCTATGGGCTTAATGTTTTCAAAAAAAAGGATTTTATTGTTTACTTGGAAAAACGAAAAGAAACAACCAATCCATATGTTCTTTGTATTCTTTCCAATTGACCTATTCTATCTAAACAAAAATAAAGAAGTTATTGAGATTAAAAAAAATGTTAAACCTTTCACTCACTACAATCCAAAAAAGCATTGTATGTTTCTTATAGAGGCCCCATTCAATCAACTAACTCTTAAGCTTAAAGATCAAGTGAATATAAAGAAATAAAATGGGGACGGAGGGATTTGAACCCCCATCTAAGGCTTACTTCAAGGTTGAGTCATTGATCCAAAGATCTCATTTCTCCATTACTGGAGGCCCCTATTCTACCAGGTTATACTACGCCCCCTTAAACAAGGTAACTTGAAAGACATTACTTTATTTAAAAAAGTTTCGTTAAGAACTATAATATATGTAATAATTATCAAGAATAATGATTTAAAAAAATAAAAAAATAAAAAAAATTAAGAAACTTAGTAATAAGTTTCTCCGTTTGCGTCTTCCTCATCTTCTTTGCCTTTTAATTTGTTGAATGCAACAATTAAAGCTAAGATAATAAGTAATACCACAAGTACAACTAAGCCTACTTCAAGAACTTTCTTTAAGCTTAAGCCATTATCTCCTTTTAGAACATTTGCTTTTAGAGCAACTTGTTTTAAGGTAAGGGTACCAGAGTTAATACTTAATGTAAAGATGTGTTCTCCTTCTGAAGCTTTTTCATCAGCTGTTACATAAACGTAAACTGCTTTTGATTCGCCAGGTTGTAGTACAACAGATGCTGCTGGATCAATGCTTACTTTTCCCCAATCACTTACACCGTCAACTGAAACCATATAGGTTTTTGCGTTGTTTCCTGTGTTTGATAAAGTTACTGGATAAATGCTTGCAACTCCTTGCTTAACATCTTGTGTTGCTGGACCTACTGTAACGAGAGTTGTTGGTACTAAAATACCTTCTTCTTCAGCCATGTCACAAATGTCTCCTTCTGTTACATATATCATACCAGATTGAGTAACTTCTTCGTCACCATCATCGTATTCTACAATAACATTGTATTCATATGCACCTGCTTCAGCACAATTTGGTATTTTAACGTATAACTCTTCTGAGGTTTCTGAATCGTCAAATTCAACATCATCTAAAAAGTCGGATGCCTTTAATCCTAATTCAGGAATTTCAAAAGTTACTTTAACTCCTTCTTCGTCTCTATCGCCCATGTTTTTTACTCTAACAGTGGTTAATAAAGCTCTTCCTTGTTTAACTGATGTACCAGGGCTAAAAACAACGTCTTTAATCATCATATCATTTCTTTGTGAACTGATGGATAATTGATAAGTTTCTTGTTGTGTTTCAACTCTGTCTTCGAATCTTACTCTTAAAGTATATTCGTCAACATCTGTCCTATCTGGAAGTTCGAGAGTTAATTTTTTTGTATATGTTGTACCGTTGTCCATATCAAATGTTCCTGTTATATCAGTTACATGTTCGCTATGTATACCGTATAATGAGATTTCCATTTGTACGTCATCGTAGTTGCCTAATGCTGTTGCAGTGACTTCTACTTCAAATTCATTTCCTCTTTCAAGATCTAGAATTGTGATCCCTGAGGTGTGGATTTCAGTGTCTTCTACTTCTACTTCAACAACGTCAACAAATGCAGCTTGTACATTTGCGATAGCTAAAACAAATAGAGCTAAAAACAATACACTGAATAATTTCATGTTCTTCATTTTTGTACCCCCCTATATGATTATTATAGAGTAATTTTTTGAGATTATAGCATCTCTAAGCTCTTGTAACTCTGAAATCATATATAAATCTTTTGGTTTTTATTAATTAGATAGTAGTTACACCTAGTGACCCCTTTAAAGTCACGTCGATAATATTCAAAAGTAATAATATATAAAGATTTCTCTATATACCCCATAAATATGCTATCTATATAGGTTCTAGCCCAATTGGCAGTTATACTGCGTACTTAATAGCAAAATCAGATAAACATCTACAATTCTTTGAAAAAAAGTTAAAAATTCTATCTTACATAATATAGTATACCATATTCATTCTTTCAAAGATAAAGATTGCAATAAACTTATCATCTTATGTAAACATAAGCAAATCAAAAAGGTTATTGAAAATCAAAACAAATAAAATTTAATCAAAATAATCTTAAAAGCACAAAAGACCCTCTTATTCTCACCTCAAATTATGAGAAAGGTTTAAATAGAATACTATTACAGACTTATTATTGTTGGGGGTGTGACAATGACAGATAAACATACACATAATAAACAGATTCACAAAGAACAAAGTTCTCATAAAGATAAAGAAGACAGTGTTAACATTGATTTAACCAATGTAAAGGAATTCTATAAAAAGAATTCAAAAACAATTTTAACTGTAACATTAATACTCATACCTATAATCCTCAGCATATTCTTTAGAGCATACCCTGCTTATCTCCCAGCAACTGATGAATGGGCTGAAGATTCTGTTTATTCAAATATCCAATCAAATATCCTCTCACAAATTAATCAACAATATCCTAATTTACCCAATACAAACAAAAATAAATTAGTGGATGAGGAATTTAATAAAGCGCTTAAAAATAATAAGGATGAAATAGATAAACAAGTAACCGAACTATCATCTTATTTCAAATCAAGAATGCAGGATGATTCTGGTCAAACCTATCTCCTTGCAATAGATCCATATTTCTACCTAAGGCACGTTAATAATTATTTGGAATACGGGCATGCAGGTACTGTATACACTAATGAAATTGAAGATTCATCTGCACAAGAAATTAGAAGTGCCAATGTAGACTTTTCAAAAAAAGCATCCTGGGATGGTCAAAGACTTGCACCTGTTGGAACTCCAACAAGTATGAGCTTTAATGCTTATTTTGGTTTAATGGTCCATAAATTCTTATCCTTATTCAACAAAGACCAATCACCAATGGCTTCCATGTTCTTAATTCCAATAATTATTTGTTCATTAGCTGTAATACCTGCATTTTTAATCGGTAGAAAATTAGCAGGAAATATTGGTGGATTTTTATCAGCTACCATGTTAGCAATAAATGCAAATTTACTTGGAAGAACTGCAGGGGGGTTTTCAGATACAGACTCCTATAACATATTATTCCCATTACTAATAGCTTGGTTATTCATTGAATCTTTAATTCAGAAGTCCATTAAAAAGAGAATTATCTTTGCATCTTTAGCAGGTCTTGCAACTGGATTATTTGCATTCGCATGGGTTGGATGGTGGTACTTCTTTGACTTTATTATAGGTTCAATTGTCATATATTTAGCATATCTAATAATTAAAGACCTAACTAAAAATAAAAAAATCAAAGAAATATTAAAGGAAAAATCATTAATCAATTATCTAAAAAGTGCAGTAACTTATGTTTTATCAACAGGAGTATTTGTTTCCTTATTTAGTAGTTTTAAAATATTCATAAAAGCACCAATTGGACCATTAAATTTCCTTTTATTAAAACAGGTAGCAACACAAACTTTATGGCCAACAATCCGAACAACTGTTGCAGAATTAAACTCAGCATCATTTAATCAAGTTCTGAATTCTGTTGGTGGCTCATTATTTTTCTGGATAGCAGTTCTAGGCATAATACTACCTTTCGTTATGATCAAAAAAAACAAAGAAATTTCAATACAAATGAGTATTTTATTGAGCCTATGGTTTATTGGAACAATTTTTGCAAGTAAAAGCGGTATTCGATTTGTTTTATTATTAACCCCTGCATTTACAATTGCATTTGGAATAGCTATTGGTTTATTATATAAAAAACTCATGGTGTGGACACCTAAGGCTTTAGGTATAAAGAAAAATGCAACAAAAATTATGTTATTAATTATAATTGCTTTACTATTAATTGCACCATTAAGAGCGGCAGATTCTGTTGCCAAAAGAGAAATTCCAAATATGAACGATGCATGGTATAATACATTAACAAAAATATCAACAGAAACACCAGAAGATTCTATTATTAATTCTTGGTGGGACTTTGGACACTGGTTTATCACCATAGGGGATAGACAAGTTACATTTGATGGAGCTGGCCAAGATAGCTATATGGCTTACTGGGTAGGAAGAAGTTTATTATCAAATTCTGAAGAAAAAACCTTGGGAATATTAAGAATGGTAGATTGTGGAAACAACAATGCATTTATTGTATTAGATGGACAGTTAGAAGATACTCCAAAATCTATTGATATCCTAAATAATATAATTACCATGAATAAAAATTCTGCAAAACAAGAATTACTAAACTATATTCCTGAAGAAACTGCAGAAGAAGTATTAAAATACAGTCATTGTGAAGCACCAGAAAATTACTATATTACCTCTAATGATATGGTTGGAAAATCTGGAGTATGGGCACACTTTGGAAGTTGGGATTTCAACAGAGCTTCAATGTATAAATCAGTTAAAAAATTAAATGAAGCAGAAGGAACTCAATTACTCACATTAGACTTTGGTTTAGATCAAGAATCTGCAAACAGCTATTACTACCAAATTCAAAATACTGAAGCAGACCAATGGATTGCACCTTGGCCAAATTATGTTTCAAATAAAAAATCTTGTCAAGTTAATGAAGAAGGAATTATTTGTAATATTAATGTAGGTGGACAACAAATACCCTTCATAATTGATTCAAAAACAATGGAAACAAAAGTTTATGGTTCAAATGATGAGGTTTACCCTTATTCATTAGTATATGCAACAGAAACTGGCATAATGGAAAGAAAATATGATAGTCCAGGAATTCCCTATACAATTGCATTAATACCTGAAGAAAATGGATTTAGTAGTGTTATGATGATGCCTGAACTTGCATTAAGTACTTTCACCAAATTATACTATTATGGTGGACATGGTCAGAATTGTTTCTCATTATTTAATGAAGCAAGACAAGTAACTGGTGGAGATATCTATACTTGGAAAGTAGATTGGACTTGCCAACAAACAACCAATATATTTGAGCCTGCAAAAGCAAAAAATTCAGAAGAAATTAGGGCATCCCACATATTAATAAAAACAGATACAAGAACCAGTGAAGAAGCATTAGCTGAAATAACAAATATACAAAATATGTTAACAGATGATAATTTTGGAGCACTTGCCCAAGAATATTCTGAGGGCCCTTCATCTGCAGCACAAGGTGATTTGGGTTATTTTGGAAAAGGTTTAATGGTTAAAGAGTTTGAAGATTCCGCTTTTGAATTAGAAGTTGGCGAAATATTAGAACCAGTAGAAACTCAATTTGGTTGGCATTTAATACAAAGAGTGGAATAAATCTTCAAAATTATTATTTATTTTTTTAATCTTATATTCTAACATATATAGATAAGTTTTTAAAAGTTAGAGTATTTCTTTTATCGTCTTAGAGGGGAATAATTAGATGAAAATATTTATTGTTGTAGCAGCATATAATGAAGAAAAAAGAATTGAAAAAGTAATTTCTGACCTCAAATCTCATAATTATAAGAATATTGTAATAGTTGATGATTGTAGCAAAGATAATACTTATTCTATAGCTAAAAAGCAAAAAGTGCACCTCATTAAGCATAAAATTAATCAAGGTCAGGGTGCGACCCTAAGAACTGGGATAAATTTTGCCTTAAAAAATGGTGCAGATATTGTAATCACATTTGACGGAGATGGACAACATCTTGCTTCTGAAATACCTAAAATAATCAAACCCCTAAAAAAAGGGTATGATATTGTTATAGGTTCAAGATTTATTGATAAAAAAGTTAAAACAAAAATGCCTTTAAAGCGAAAAATCGAACTAAAAGGCAGTGTTATAATATTAAGAATATTCTATGGGCTTAAGGTAACTGATGCACATAATGGATTTAGAGCATTATCAAAAAAAGCAGCTAAAAAAATTAAAATTACTTGTAATAGAATGGCCCATGCATCTGAAATCATCTATGAAATAAAAAGAAATAAACTAAAATTTAAAGAAATTCCAGTTAAAATTATCTATACAAAAGAAACTTTAATGAAAAGTGATAGTGGAATTAAACAAGGATTTAGAATATTAAAGGATATGATTAAACTCAAGTTAAGAAAATGAAAACAAAACACTTAAGATTTATTGATAAAATTATTGGTAATTGTTTATGTCTAATTCTATGGCCTTTTAAAACACATAAAATGATAAAAGAACCTAAAAAAATACTTATTGTAAGATTGTGGGCAATTGGAGAATCAATACTTACATTACCCATGATTGATGCATTAAAGAAGAAATTTCCAAAAGCAAAAATAGATATTTTAATAAATAATTCACCCTATCAACAAATCTTCTACCAAAACAAAAATATAAATAAATTAGTTTATTTTTCCCCTTTTGTACTATTAAAACACTTTAAAAAATATGACCTTGCAATAGATACAGAACCATTCTTCAATATTTCTGCAATATCTTCTTTTATGTTAGCTAAAAAAAGTATTGGATTTAATAAAAAACTTCGTTCCTTACTTTATAATATAAAAATTAATTATAATGATAAACATCATGTAGTTGAAACTTATATGGATATGTTAAGGCCATTCAATATTTATAAAAAACCTAAAAAATTAATCAAATTAAAATATCCCCAATCAGCTAAGATTAAAATTAAAAAGTTACTAGAACAAAACGACATTAAAAAATCTGATTTTACTGTTGGCTTTTTTGCAGGTGCATCCCAAAATGACCCTTCAAGGAGATGGCCAGAAAAGAATTTTGCACAAATTGCAGATTACCTAATATCAAAAAAACAAGCTAAAATTATCCTCCTAGGATTGCATTCCGAACAAATATTAAATCAAAATATTAAAAAATTAACTAAAAATAAAAAACAAATAACCGATTTAACTGGTAAAACAAAACTTCCAGAAACTTTTGCATTAATAGAAAAATTCAATTTATTCATTTCAAATGATTCTGGACCTATGCACATTTCCGCAGCCCAAGGCACAAAAACTATCGGTTTATTTGGCCCAAATACTCCCTTAAGATTTGGCCCCTATGGCCCAAGAAATATTGGAATTAGAAAGGAGACAATGAAACCTTGCATAAATGTTCATTTAGGTCAAATCACACAATGTAAACATAAACATATGGAAAAAATCAAAATCAAACATGTGATAAAGGCAATCAATGAGGTGTTACCAGAGTTTAAAAAAACTCTGCAGATTTCCTCAAAAGGAGGTAAATTAAAATGAAAGAAATAATAAAATGTATTGAAAACTTCGATAAGAAAAAAATTATGGTAATTGGAGATGTTATGCTCGATAGTTGTTTTAAAGGTACTACAACTAGGATTTCCCCTGAAGCACCAATCCCAATTGTCAAATTCGTCAAAGAAGAAAATATTCCAGGTGGTGCAGGGAATTGTGCAAATAATATTTCCACATTAGGTGGTAATGTATTCCTTGTAGGTGTTGTTGGAAAAGATGAATTTGCCAATAAGTTATCAAAAGAATTAGCAAAAAATGGCATTGATTCTAGTGGATTAATTGTAGATGAAACAAGACCAACAACTGTCAAAAAAAGAGTGATTAGTGGAGATAACCACCAAATTGTAAGGTTAGATTATGAAGATACCACACCCATCAGCTTAGAAATTCAAAATAAAATAACGAATTTTATTAAAAGTAAAATTAAAGATGTTGATGCCGTAGTTATTAGTGATTATTCTAAAGGTTTAATTGATGAAAAATTAGCTAAAGAAATCATAAAAATTGCAAAGGCTGAAAACCTACCAATCGTAGTGGATAGTAAATCTACACGTGCAACTTATTTTCAAGGGGTAACTCTAATGACTCCAAATTTAAAAGAAGCAAAAGAAATTGCAGGTATCTCTGGAGATATTGAAAAAATTGCAAAATCAATAATCCAAAAAATAGATTCAAATATTTTTATAACAAGGGGTGCAGACGGAATCACATTGGTTGAAAAAAGTGGAGAAATATCCCACTTTCCAACAAAAGAGGTGCAGATATTTGATGTATCTGGTGCTGGAGATACTGTTGTCGCAATCTCTACTCTTTGTTTGACTTTTGGTATGGGTTTAAAGGAAATCGCCAAGATTGCAAATGTAGCTGGAAAATTAGTAATCCAAAAACCAGGAACTGCAACAGTGAGTATCGAAGAACTCAAAAATTCATTAATGGCTTCAATGACTAATGCAACAAGACAAGAGCATGACAAGGTATGGGGTAAAGAAGATTGGATTGTTAACTTTGAAAGTGCAAATTATTGTGGCAAAAGGTTGGTTCTTAATAGGGGATATCAATGTTCCATACATTATCACAAAATTAAAAGTGAGGTGTTCTATATCAACAAAGGGTTAGTTTTAATGTTTGCTTATGATGAAACAAAATTAATGTGCCCCGGAGAAAGTATTTTCCTTGAACCTGGAACAAAACACAGATTTATAGGGATCACAGATTCAGAAATAATTGAATTCAGCTCCCACCACACTGCAGAAGACAATTATAGAGATGAACCTAGTGGAAAGGTTCCAGAAAATAAATTTAAAGAATATTTGGACACATATTCTAAAGAAATTAAGGAATTTAAGGGCGATTAATTGCCTTATTTTCTTCAATTAAAAGGAAAAGTTATAAAGTTGGTTAAACTAACAAAATAATATCTACATGTGGGGTTATAAAATGGAATTTAAACAAAAAAAGAAAATAGCAGTCATTGGTGATGTAATGCTCGATGAATTTATATTTGGAGATGTTACAAGAATAAATCCTGAAGCCCCAGTCCCAGTTCTTGAATTTGAAAGAAGTGAATATAGATTGGGTGGAGCAGCAAATGTTGCAAATAACATATTTTCATTAGGTGGCCATTGTGTATTAATTGGTCGAATTGGCAAAGAAAAGAGAATTAAAAAAATTCTTGAAGGAAAAAATATCCATTATGATTTCATTGAAAATGAATCTATCCCTACAATAACCAAAACAAGAATGATGGTTGGAACTCAACACCTCCTAAGATTAGATAGAGAGACAAAACTTCCAATTACAAGCAAAGATGTTAAAAAAATTGTTAAAAAAGTAAGAAATATTGATATTATTGTTATTTCAGATTATGCAAAAGGGATGATAACTCAGGAATTGATGGATGAATTAAGAAAATTAAATAAAATAATTTTAGCAGATCCCAAAATTACTAAACCAGAATTATTCAAAGATGTTTATCTAATTAAACCAAATCTTGAAGAAACTAAAAAAAGTCTCCACGTAGATGTAAAAGAAGAAAAAGATGTCGAACTTGCAGGTAAATTATTACAAAAGAAATACCATTCAAATATCTTAATAACTAGGGGAAAGGAAGGTATGTCACTTTTTGAAAAAGGAGAAAAGCCATTTCATGTACCAACAACTGCCAGAGAAGTTTATGAAGTTTCTGGAGCTGGAGATACTGTAATTGCAACCATTGCAATTGCCCTAGGTTCTGAAAAAAATCTTGAAGAAGCAGTCATATTATCAAACAAAGCTGCAGGTATTGTGGTTGGAAAAATTGGAACTGCAACTGTAACCAAAAAAGAATTATCTTCTAAAATGGACAAGGAAAACTTAAAAATAAAAACTAGAAAAGAAATAAAAGAAATTACTAAAGATCTTAAAAACAAAAACAAAAAAATAGTTTTTACAAATGGTCGTTTTGATATTCTTCACCTCGGACATATTGATTATCTTTCAAAAGCAAAATCCTTTGGCGATAAACTCATAATAGGATTAAATACAGACATCTCCGTAAGGAAAATAAAAGGTAAAAACAGACCTTTTACCGATGAAAATTCCCGTGCAACAATACTTGCTTCTCTTTTATTTGTTGATGCTGTAATTTTGTTTGATGAAGAAACACCTTATGATTTGATCAAATTTGTTCAGCCGGATGTTTTAATTAAAGGTGGCGATTACAAAGTTGAAGATATTGTTGGTTATGATATTGTTAAAGATAGTGGCGGGAAAATTGAAACGCTGGATTTACTTGAAGGATATTCAACCTCTTTGATTGAAGAAAAAGTTTGATTTATAATATTACGAAACTAAGGGAAAAGAAATAAAATGCCACAGATTCACAGATTAAATTATG
>JAGLOT010000010.1 GCA_023137655.1 Nanobdellota archaeon
GTTGCAGATGAAATTTTAACAAATGCAGTTAAAGGAATTGCAGAAATGGTAACTAAGGCAGGTTTAATAAATTTAGATTTTGCAGATATTAGAACTGTGATGGGTAATGGAGGGGTTGCTTTAATTGGATTAGGGGAATCTGATACAGAAAACAGAGCGGTTGAAGCTGTGGAGAAAGCAATAAGTAATCCATTACTAGATGTTGATATTAGTGGAGCAACCGGGGCATTAATTAATGTGATTGGTGGCTCTGATATGAGTCTTGAAGAAGCAAGAAAAGTTGTTGAAACTGTTTCTGAAAGAATAGACCCAGATGCAAGACTTATTTGGGGTGCTCAAATCTCAGAAGATTTACAAAAAACAATTAGGGCAATGCTTATTGTTACAGGGGTTAAATCATCTCAGATATTAGGTCCTAGACATAGAGTTGCTGCTGGAAGAAAGAAAGATATAGAGGAGGAACTCGGAATCGAGTTCATGGATTAAATCAAAAGAACAAGTTCTTTAGACTTGTTTCAAGGGTAAACAAAATGGAAAATGAAAAAAGAAATTTTATGTTTAAATTAAAAAGATTTATAAAGGAGTGTGCAAGGGTTTTAAAGGTAACTAAAAAACCGTCCAATATGGAATATAAGACGATAGTTAAGGTATCTGCAATAGGTATGTTGGTTATTGGGTTTCTTGGATTTTTGGTTTTATTAATATTTAGATTTATTGTTAATGGAGGATAAATTATGACAACAGAAGCAGAAAAGCAAACTATTCCGGAAGCAGAAGAACCAGTTCTTCAGAAAGCAGAAGAGCAAACTCTTCAGAAAGCAGAAGAAACTGTGCAAGAAGATGACGATTTTCAACCAAAGGAAGATAAGGGATCAAAGATTTTTGCTTTGAAAACAACTGCAAATAGAGAGGACCAAGTAGTTGACTTTATAGGCACACATGCAGAAAAGAAAGGATTTGAAGTATATTCAGTTATCAGACCTCATGGAATGAGGGGATACATATTCTTAGAAGCAATTAGTAGAGCAGAGGCGGAGCAAGCAGCTTACAGAATACCCTATGCAGGAAAAGTGCTTCCATCACCTGTTAGTTATAAGGAAATCGAACATATGCTTGAACAAGTGAAGAGAGATGTTAATATTCAAAAGAATGATATTGTTGAAATTATTAGTGGTCCATTCAAGGGTGAGAATGCTAAAGTTTCAAGAGTTGATAAAATGAAAGAGGATGTTGTTGTTGAACTTGTAGAAGCAGCAGTTCCGATTCCAATTACAGTTAAAATAGACTCGGTTAAAGTTATCAGAAGAGACACTGATGATATAATTGAGGATTAGAGGATAAAAACAAAATGGCAAAAGAAAGCGTTGATGTATTAATTGAAGGTGGTAAAGCTACCGCAGCACCACCATTAGGCCCTGCATTAGGCCCATTAGGAGTTAATATTGGACAAGTAGTTGCAGATATTAACAAAAAGACTGCAGATTTTAAGGGTATGCAAGTGCCTGTTAAAGTTACTGTTGATAAAGATACCAAAACCTATGAAATTAGTATAGGCACACCACCTGCAGCATCTTTAATTAAAAAAGAAGCAGGCGTTGCAAAAGGTAGTGGACATCCTAAAAGAGAAAAAGTAGCAGATTTGAAAATTGAGCAAATAATTAAAGTTGCAAAAATGAAAGAAGATGCACTTTTAGGAAAAGATACTAAGAATAAAGTTCTTGAAATTATTGGAACTTGTCAATCTATGGGTATTATGGTTGAAGGGGTTGCGGCTCCAGAAGCTATAGCACTTGTTAAATCAGGTAAGTTTGATGCAAAGATTGCATCTGGTAAAACTGAATTAAGTGATGAAGAAATGGCCGAATTAGCAGTTGAGAAAAAGAAATTAGCTGAAGAAATGAAAGAAGTGCATGATGAGCATAGAATTAAGGCCCAGGTAATCATTAATCAGATGAAAAACAAGTCCAATAAAGATATCAGAAAGAGAATGCATGAAGCAGAAATTTTTGAAGAAATCATTAATGAACTTGCACCAGAAGAGAGAGAAGTCAAAAAATAGATTCTTTTTTTTAATTTTATTTTTTTCTTTAATATTTAATTCAGTTTACTAAAAAGATTGATCTAGTGTATTTTCTAAATTTATTTTATGAAGATTAAGGGTGAATCTGTATTTAATTCCATTAAAAAAGATTTAGAATAATATATGTGGCATTAAGTTTAAAAAAAGATAATAATTTAAATTTAATAAAAAAGAATTAAGTTATCTATCTGCTTGCATCAGCTTGTCTTTCTACTTCGTTTTTCTTGTTTAATGCATGAGATCTAGGGCTCATATTGTAAGCATTGAGGATTTCATCAGCAATAACTACTTCAGCCTTAACCTTAGCGTTAAATGACTTGTGATAGGACCCTTGAATCATATGTTTAAGTGCAATATCTACTCTTCTTTGTGGTGCACATTCAACCGCTTTTGGATATCTTGCTCCACCATATTCAATTGCAATAATTTCTTCTCTTGGAGCTGCATTTTCAACAGCTTTAACTAGAATTTTAACAGGATTTTCTTTTGTTTTCTTTTCAATTATTTCTAATGCTTTTTCAATTATTCTATAAGCATTATTTGCTTTTCCAGTTATGTGGCCAGAACTTCTGTAATGTTTCTTACTTTTATGACCTGCAACCATAACTTTGTGCATTAATCTTTCGACAATAAATGTTTTTGATTTATGGAATCTTTTACCTGCATAGGTTGCACCGGTTAAAGGGGCTATTTTTGGTTCTAAATTAATATAACCCTTAAGACCTTCGTCTTCTATTTTAATTCCTTCAACGCCCCATCTATCAAATACTTTAATCATTTTCTTGCCTTCTCTAATTTTCCTTTTAATAATGATTTTAATGATTGGTCATTAACTTTGATAACTTGCCATCTAACCCCTGGAATATCTCCTTTTGATCGACCCATTTTACCACCAATACATTCAATAACAACTTCATCGTGTTCATCTATAATCTTGTTAGCACCATCTCCTGGCATGAATGCAGTTACTTGTTTACCATTTTTGGTTAATTGTACCCTTGCACATTTTCTCATAGCAGAATTTGGTTGTTTAGCTTCTAATTGTACTTTTTCTACAACAATACCTTTAGCTTGGGAACTTCCACCTAATGGGTCTGCTTTTTTCTTTAAACCAAGAACTCTTGCCTTATATTTTTTAAGACTCCATCTAAATTTAGCTCGCCTTTTACTTAATTTTTTAGCGGCACCAAGGCCGGTTGATTTTTTACTCATTTTACTTTGATTTTATTGAATTTGAAGTATCTTTTTGCTGTATTTTCTAGCTTTTGTAGGTTTTTGGAGTTTCTACCTATTAATAAACCTTTTGTTTTTGTATCCTTACCAATTATGGTAATCTCTCCATCTTCTTCCTCTATTTCGAACTCTTTTAAAGGATAGCATAAATTCCCAATAAAGGATTTTAAATCAGGATTTAATTCCACAATTTTAATTCTTTTTTTGACTAAACTTTCCAGTTTTTTAGCATTTACACCTTGTTTACCTATAGCCCTACTTCCATTACCTTCATTTACAATGAAAAGTATTGAATTTTCGTCTATAATGCAGTCCCTTGCACTAATTCTTGTAATTTTAGCAAAAAGACTAATAAATTTAATATGTTCTGGAGTCAAAATTATTTTATTCATTTAATTGCACTTATAATTGATATTGAGAATGGTTTTTTAGCTAAAGTTCCCAGTTCTTTATTTGAAGCATCCATTAATACAATTTCAAACTTGTTAATATCTGCATATCTTTTAAGTTCTTCAGATATATCTTCAGGGCAATTTGATGAAACAAATGCTTTTTGTATTGTTCCTTGTTTAGCAGCTTTTAATGATTCTTCTGTTCCAAGAACAAATGTACCTGTTTTTAATAGCTCCTTTATTTCTTTAATAGTATCTTTCATTTTAATCTCCTATATTATTTGACTGTTTTAACCTTGGTTACTAAGTCAGGTAGCCCGGTTCCTACTGGAACAGGCTGATTAATCATTACATTTTCAATAACAGATGTTAAATAATCTACTTCACCAGTTAAACCTGCACTAAATATGTGCCTGATTGGAGTTTCGAAACTTGCCCTTGCAAGGATAGATGATTTTTCTTTTACAACACCATATCTTGTTACTCCTTTAATATCTCCAGAGAAACACATCATGTCTGCTATTAATGTTATGTGTCTGATGTCAATGTTTAAACCTTGACTATCAATAACTTTTGAAACTTCATTAATTATTGTTTGCCTTGTTGCTTCAATGCCTAATACTGCACAGGTTTCATACAAGTCATTTGAATTTGTTTTTGTTGGATCAACGAATTCTTTTGCAAGAATTTTCTTTAAATTTGAACCAGCAGTTATAATAATATATTCGTTGCCTCTTTTAACAGGTAATACTTGGGTTATCCCAGCGATTCCTTGGATGACTACTTCTTTTAGACTTTCTTTAATTTCATATAATTTTCTTATGTCGCCATCTTCTTTAGCGGTTAAGGTAATTACATTTTCCTTTTGTTTCATTGTACAAGAAGGGACCTTTTTGGTTTTTTTAATTAAATCTTTTATGTCTTTGAATTCAACATCTAAATCTGCGAATCTTTTTTCATTTATTGTGAATTCAACAGTTTGTTCTGCAATACTAATTGCAAACTCTGTGATGATTTCGCCAAGTTTAGTTTCTTTAATACTTAATGCAATTTTTTTAATATCTTTACCATTACAATAAGGTTTTTGTAAATATATTTCCATCATTGGAGTTGAAATCTTTTTTCTTGCGTCTAGAATTTCAATAATTCTTGGAAGTCCCATAGTTACGTTTAATTCTGCAACACCAGAAAAGTGTTTAGTGTTTAAAGTCATCTGTGTACCTGGTTCTCCAACTGATTCAGCTGCAACTAATCCCACAGATTCTCCTGCCTCAACTTTTGAATCTAGGTATTCCTGGTAAACTGCTTCCATTATTTTTTTCATTTTTGCATCAGAAGCTTTTGGAACTAATTTCTTAATTTCTTCAATTATGCTTTCAGGCAATAATTTTTTATATTCTTTGATAACTTTATCCATTTTAACCTTTATTTTTTTATTCTAAATCTTCAATTATTCTTTGAACATTGATTTTTCCTTTTTCACTCTTTGAAACATCTATACCATCATCACCATATTTAAATTGGATGATATGGTTGCTTGAGTCTCTTACAGTGCCATCATATTCTACCTTTAGATCTTGTAATGCATTAGATAATCTTCTATATAGATAACCAGATTTTGGTGTTCTTAATGCAGTATCCATTAATGAATCTCTTCCAGTCATTGCTGCGAAGAAAAATTCATATGGTTTTAATCCTGATTTAAAGCTGTTTCTAATGAAACCATGTGATTTTGGACTTAAATCATTTCTTTGGAAACAAGATAGTGTTCTTTCTTTGTATCCTAGATTGATTCTTTTACCCCTCATAGCTTGTTGTCCAACACATGCAGACATCTGAGCGATATTAATTACGTTTCCCCTAGAACCACAATTAGCCATTACAATTAATGGGATATTTTTATCCATAGATTTAATAACTGATTCTCCAGCTTCATTTCTTGCCTTATTTAATCTTTCAAGTATTCTCAATTCTAATGTTTCTTCAATATCTTTTCCTGGAATAACTTCTAGGTCCCCAGCATAAAATAATTTAATGAATTTTTCAATATCTTTTTCTGCTTTTGATAGGACATCTTCAACTAATTTTGAAATTTCTGGTGTTAGGTCTGTGTCTGAAATAGATGCAGTAAAACCATTCCTTAATAATGATTCTAATCCCAATCTAAATATTTTTCCTAGGATGTCGATTGTTTTATCTGGGCCATAGGTTTTATGTAAAATTCTTAACATGTATCCTTTACCATCATCACCGATTGCATTAACATCAATAAATCCAGACATGATTTTACCTTTTTGGATTAGTAATTCTTCGCCTTTTTTTGTTTTACCTTTAAATTTGAAGTCTACAGGTAAAATTGAAGACATGATTTCATTACCATTAATTATTTCTTTATTAGGTAAATTAGAAGTGTCAAAAACACCAATTGCATTTAACATTTGGATTGCTTCTTTTCTTTCAACTTTCATAAATTTAGTTAAAATATAGGCGCCTGTAATTGCACCTTGCATTGCACCAATAATCGCTCTACCGTATCTTGGACTTACAAGTTGTGTTTGTACTTGCATCAGAATTTGTGCTTCTGCTCTTGCTTCTTCTGTTTGTGGAATGTGTAAGTTCATTTCATCCCCATCGAAATCCGCATTATAAGGTTTACCAACACATGGATTAATCCTTAAAGTTTGATATGGGAGAACTCTAATTTTATGACACATCATGGACATTCTATGCAAAGATGGTTGTCTGTTAAATAATGCAATATCTCCATCAATTAAATGTCTTTCAACAATATATTGTGTGTCTAATTCTGCAAGAATTTCATCTCTAGTTTCATCTGTAATTCTTTTTTTTCTTCCAGCAGGTGTTAACACATAATTTGCGCCAGGATATACTTTTGGCCCTCTTTTAATGTATTCAATTAAATAATCTTTATTCCAATCAGTTACTCTTTCAGGTATGGTTAATTTCATAGCCATTCGAATTGGAACTCCAACTTCATTTAATTCGAGATTTGGATCTGGACTGATAACACTTCTTGCAGAGAAATTTGTTCTTCTCCCCGCTAAATTGTGTCTAATTCTTCCTTCTTTACTTTTAATTCTTCCACTTAAAGTTTTTAGTGGTTGACCACTTCTGTGTCTTGCAGGTGGAATTTGAGCCACATTGTTATCAAAGAAAGTTGTTACGTGGTA
This sequence comes from Nanobdellota archaeon, assembly GCA_023137655.1. Lineage (GTDB taxonomy): Archaea > Nanobdellota > Nanobdellia > Woesearchaeales > BS150m-G63 > JAGLOT01. The sequence continues at coordinate 6,897 of JAGLOT010000010.1, forward strand.
TTGTAATAAATCCCACAGATCTTCTATGATTATTTCTGGTGCTCCAGCATTTATATTTTCAAATAATCTTTGATTGATTCTGACAATATCCCCTAATTTGTGAGTTAAATCATCTTCACTTCTTTCTCCAGATTCCAAAGTAATACTAGGTCTTATGGTTACTGGTGGGATTGGCATTATTGTTAATATCATCCACTCAGGCCTTACGGAATTTGGATCAAAACCAAAAATTCTTAAATCATCATCTGGAATTTTTTCTAATCTTGCCCTAACTTCAATAGGGTTCATTTTCTTTTCATCTTCAACAAAAGAAGATGGTTTTTCTAACATTATTTTTCCTTGAGTTGCTTTACAATGAGGACATTTTTTAGCAGTTTTTAATTTTCTGATAATTTCTTTAATCATACTTCTTCTTGCTAATAATCCAAATTCTGATTCTAATGTATCTAGCTCTTTTTTGTGTTTTTTGATAGTTTCTTCTGCTAGGATGATTCTACCACACATTTTACATGTACATCTAAGTAAGTCAAGAATTTCACTTATAAAATTGATATGAACAACTGGTCTTGCTAATTCAATATAACCAAAATGTCCTGGGCAGTCCTTTAACTTTTGTCCACAAGTTTTACATCTAAGTCCAGGGTCAATAACCCCCATTCTTGTATCCATAAGGCCACCATCAACTGGGTAACCTTCGCTATCATAAAGTTCTGGAGTAATAACTTTTGCAGAAGACATTTTTTGAATTATTTTTGGACTTAAAATTCCAAATTTAACAAATTCAACTTTTTTATAAACATAATTTTGGAAGTATTCTTCTTCTTCTCTTAGTTTTCTAAGCCTAGTTCGTTCTGCATCTAAAGCTTTCTTTTCTTCTTCAGTCATTTCAGGTTCTTCATCTGCTTGAACAGCTTCTTCTTCTGTTGTTTGAGATGTAATTTCTTCCTTGACTTCTTCAGAAAGATCTTCTACTTTTTCAGTTTCCATTACTTTTTTGATTTCTTCTTCTGCCATTTTATTTTTAATTTAATATTTAGTTTTCAATCCTATTTTTGGATATATACATAAACTTTTGAATTCATCTAATAATAATTTGAATGCATAACTCATTTCTACATTACTTATTTTTCCTTCTTTTGAAAGGGGAGACATGTATTGTTTTTTGAATTCATCATAATATCCAGCTAAACCAGATTCTTCACAGATAGGAACTATTGTTCTGTCTGAATCAAATCTTTCTTTTAATAATAGGGATGCACCATGTGCTACAAATGTATCTTTCTCCATCTCCCCTAATCTTAGACCACCCTCTTTTGCTTTACCTTCAGTTGGTTGTCTTGTTAATAGTTGAACTGGACCTGTAGCTCTGCTATGCATTTTATTAGAAACCATATGTTTTAATCTTAAGTAATACATACCACCAACATAGATTTTTGCTTTCATTTTCTTTCCAGTTTTTGGATTATACATTGTTTCAGTTCCGTTTTCTTTAAATCCGTGAGCAAGAAGTTCTTTTCTTAGTTCTGATTCTGGTTCTGAATTAAATGTAGTCCCATCAATATATCTTCCAGATAGTGCTGCTGTTTTAGCACCAACTAGTTCGATTAAATGTGATATGGTCATTCTGCTTGGAATACCATGTGGTGAGAATATTAAATCTGGTGTAATTCCAGATGCTGTGAATGGAACGTCTGCTTGATCTAGTACAAGCCCAATAACTCCTTTTTGTCCATGTCTTGACGTGAATTTGTCTCCAATTTCAGGTATTTTTTGTTTTCTTAATCTTACCTGAACCATTTTATTTCCTTCTTTATTTTCACTTAGAAGAACAAGGTCTACAATACCTGCTTCACCATGTTTTAAAGATAACGAAGATTCTCTTTTTGTATTTAATGATAAATTGTATTCATCAAGGCTACTCAAAAATCTTGGAGGTGAAACTTTTCCAATAACAACATCCCCTTCTTTGATTTTAGCTTCAGGGAAAATAATTCCATCTTCTTCAAGGAATTTATAATCTTCTTCGCTTTTATATCCTTTAACTTCTTTATCAGGAATAGTAATCTCATCCATTAAACCACCGCTGTATCTTAATTCATCAGCGAGAATTGGTCTGAAATAAGCACACCTTCCAAGGCCTCTTTCAACAGATGCTTTGTTTAATACAATTGCGTCGTCCATGTTATATCCTTTATAATCTATGACTGCAACAACAAGATTTTGTCCGCATGGATGTTTATCATATTTTGAAACATCATGCATTATACTTCTTACTAAAGGTGTTTGTGGTTGGTAAAGTACATTTACATCCATATCCATCCTTATAGGGAAATTAGTTGCATATAAACCGACAGATTGTTTTTGATTTTTAGAACCCATACTTAATCTTGCACCAGGTGTATGGTTACCATATGGAACTAGAGATGAGCATAAACTTAAAATGTCTAAAGCTGCAATTTCTAAGTGCGTATGTGCAGTTGTTAAATCTTCTTCTACAAATGCAACAAGAAGGTTTTCTTCTTCACCTGCATCAATATATTCTATAATTCCTTGTTTAACAAGGTCTGAGAAATTTAATTTTTCTTCATCTAATTGTTTAATGTGAGTTTCGGTAAGTAATGCTTTTCCTTCTTTAACAACAATTAAGGGTCTTCTAATTCTTCCTTTATTTGATTCGATGTATAAATTACCATCTTCTGAATTGAACATTACATTTAGATTATTATCCATTTTATTGTTCCTTCTTTCAGCAACAATTTTTTCTCTAAATTCAACTGGGTTTTCAACTTCTCCTACAAATTTTCCGTTTAAGTAAACTTCTGCCATTTTTATTTTTAATAAATTTTAGAGATTTCTAAATCTCTTATTTTTATTTTGTTTTTAACCCCATTATTTTTAATGATTCAACAACATCTTCTTCTTTAGCACTTTGGGAAACACTTGCAAGTAATGCTAGATTTTTCCTAAGTCCAATGTTAGTACCTTCTGGACTTTCTGCAGGTCCAATCCTACCAACGGATGTTGCGTGTAATTCTCTTGCTTGGAAATTTTCCTGAGTTGTTGATAATGGTGAAACAACCCTTTGTAAATGTGATAGTGTATCAATGAAATTAATTCTTGCCATTCTTTGACTTACACCTTTTCTTCCGCCAACCCAGTTACCTGTAGCCATGGAGGAATACATTCTTGAAGAAAGGAGCTTATCTCTGATGATTACTTTAATTTGTGGGAATTTTCCCCTTTTAACAATTCTTTGGAAATTGTATAATAAGTCCCCAATTAAAACTTTTAGATTAACTCTGAAAAGATCTGCTAATAAGTCCCCACTCATTTTTAATCTTTTATTCATATAATGATCCTTATAATCAAGTTCAATTCTGCCATTTGCTACAAGAATATATTTCTTTAACATTTTACATAAATTGTATGCCTTGAATAGTCTATCTTCTCTAGTAGTTCCAAGATGAGGTAATAAATATTTATCAATTATTTCTTGAACCCTTTCAACTCTAATTTCTCTTGGATGTGGAATTGGGATTTTTTTTGCTACCGCATCAAGTGCATCTTCATCAGTTTTAATTCCTGCAAACTCATACAGGTTGATTAATGCTTCATCAAAATGTTCG
>JAGLOT010000100.1 GCA_023137655.1 Nanobdellota archaeon
CATCCTTTAGCTGGTAAAACTTTAATCTTTAAGTTAAAATTAGTAGAATAAATTTATTTTTTCTTTTATTTTTATACAATGAATTATTTCATTCTTGGCTTACCAGGGTCTGGAAAAACAACTATTGGCAAATTGTTAGCTAATAAACTAAATTTCTCATTTTATGATTTGGATGATTCTATTTCTGATTCATTTAAAGAAAGAATGGAAAAGGGAGAATTAGTAACTGAAAATGAAAGGGATGAGTTCTTTCAACAATTTTCTTTAAAACTAAAGGAACTTCTAAAAAAAGATAATTATGTAATTTCTGGTCATGTGGCTAAAGAAGAGCATAGAATATTAATCCAAGAAAGTTGTAATGATATGGTATTTATTTGGTTAGATGTTCCAATAGAAGAATTACAAAATAGACTTAAAAAAAGGAAATCTCATTTCTTTGGAGAATCCCTTTTACAAAAAATTATTAAGATTCAAGAACCTATCAAAAAGGATTGTATCTTCATAGATGCAACAAAAGAGAAGAATCAAGTAATTCAAGATATTTTATTACATATAAAATTAGTAGAATAAATTTTTCTTTATTTAGCTATATTGTTTAATAAAATTTCCTAGAACTGTTTTGGCACTAGCTATAGATTCTGCAATTTGTAGATTAGTATATTTATGAGGGTTTTCTAATCTAAATATATGCTCTTTGAATGCCTCTGGGTGCTTATATAATTCAGATTTTTGAGCATCAATTAAAACTTCATGTGCCACAGACAGTGTACCTTCCAGATGTCTAAATGCTTCGTTTCCTTTTTTATCATTTTGTTCTGCAAGGGCCTCAACATTTATGCCATCACCAATATTCTGAAAATAACTTGATGCTTCTATTAATACATTATATACACCTTCAAGTTTTTTTAATGTATTAGTAATAATTCCATTATTTGTGGGGTCATTTAGCTTTTTATTGAATTTATAAAATTTATGAAGCGCAGAAAAAAGGCTTTCACCATCTTTTGGTTGAATTATTGTTGCGTTAGAATAAAAGATTTCACCATCTTTTGGTTGAATCATTGTGGTGGGAGATTCCTCTCCTTGAACTATATCGCCTAAACTCATTATAACTACCTTTTAGTAACAAATTGTATTTAAACCTTTCGGTTTAAGAGAATAAAATTAACAAATTATACAGAAAACTCTTTGAATAAAGAATCCATATCAGCTTCATCAATCTTTCTTTCAATTAATGCTTTCTTCTGCTTTAAAACAGTATGGGCATTTTCAAAAGTCTGTTTCATATTATAATAAAGAACACCAATAGGTAATTTCTCAGTTTCATCTGCTTTAACTAAGGCACTCATCTTATCTTGAGTATTATGGTCAACTAATTCATATGTATTTTCCTTAAACCATTTAGCAGTATTAATTTTATTAAATGTAACACATTCCTGTAATATATTAACAAATGAAAAACCTTCATGCATTAATGCTTTCTTAATAATATCAGTCATATGTGTCATATTTGCAGTATGACTTCTTGCCACAAAGCTACATTCCTGTGAAATTGCTAAACTCAAAGGATTCAAAGGATAGGATAAATTACCCTTTGGTGATGATGATGTAACCATCATCCTAGGTGTTGTTGGTGATGCCTGACCTTTTGTTAAACTGTAAATAGAATTATCAAAAACTAATAATGTTACATCAATATTATCTCTTATGGCCTCAATAAAGTGATTAACACCTTCTCCATAAACATCTCCATCTCCACCGATTACAATAACCTTAAGCTTTTTATTAGCCATCTTAACGCCAAGGGCCATTGGTAAACCCCTACCATGTAAACCATGTAATCCAAATGTATTTACCCATTGAGGAAATTTAGATGAACAGCCAATTCCAGAAGCGATTACAACATCTTCCTTGTTCCAACCAAGTTCAGATAATGCTTTTTTAACAGCCATTAGGGTAATAAAATTACCACAGCCAGGACACCAATCAGGAACATATTTTCCAGTTCCTAATTCTTTAATTGTACTCATAATCGTTTCACCTTTTCAACTATTTCTTCTGGGAAGAATGCACTTCCATTATACTTATTGATTTTCTTATTAACTTTAATTCCTGTTTGTTCCCTTATATATCCAGCAAATTGACCAGATATATTTTCTTCAATACAAGCAACTTTCTTGCATTTTTTCAAAAATTTAGTAACATAATCCTTATGGAATGGGAAAAGATAACAGAAATGCATAAAATTAACTTTCTTACCTTGTTTATTCAACATATCCACGGCTTCAAGTATTGCATTTTTAGTAGATCCCCAACTAATTAATGTTACATCTGCATTTTTTGGACCATAAAGTTTTGGAAGGGGAATATCTTTTATTGCATATTCCAATTTCCTCATTCTTTTTTCTTCCATGACAATTCGGTTATCTCCATCTTCAAAGATATTACCATATTCATCATGTTCATCACTACTGCTTCTAAAAACAGCTTTTTGTCCAGGTATGGACCTACTGGATATCCCGTTTGTTGTATTTGCATACCTTTTGAAATCCTTAATTTTTGCAACCTGTTCATTGCTTAATAATTTTCCACGGTTAATTTTTAATCCTGCCATAGAAAATGGTTTAACAGTCATCAAAGAACTTGCCATATGTTTATCTGAAATAATTAAAACAGGTACCTGATATTTATCTGCTAAATTAAAAGCTTTAAATGTATCTCTAAAGCATTCTTCATAATCTCCAGGGGCTAAAACAATTCTTGGAAAATCTCCATGCCCTATATGTAATATAAATCTGAAATCTCCTTGACCTTGTCTTGTTGGTAATCCAGTTGCAGGGCCAGGTCTTTGTACATCCACAATAACCAGTGGAATCTCACTTAATCCAAGCAAGCTAATTGTTTCAGTCATTAATGCAATTCCACCACCACTTGTGCTAGTCATTGATCTAACACCTGCGAATGATGCACCCAGAGCCATATTTATGGCAGTGATTTCATCAAATGCCTGCTTCATTACAATGCCTGCTTTATCTTCATGTTTTGCAAAATATTGCATTATGGATGTTGATGGAGTCATAGGATAAGCTGATAAGAATTTACATCCTGCTTTTATTGCACCCAATGTAAGTGCAAAATTTCCAGTTAACATTATTTTGTCTTTCTTTTTGTAAAGAGATTTCTCTTTTCTCTTTTGGGTTTTTAATTTAAAACCAAAATCAGAATAATTTTTATTAA
>JAGLOT010000101.1 GCA_023137655.1 Nanobdellota archaeon
AAAATCATTAACTTTATCTAATTTTGTTTCATAAATGGGTGCGCCTAATAAAGTTCCAGATAAAATAAATGGTAAGTTAAAAAGTTCTTCTCTAATTTTTGCATCCGAAGAAAAAATTTTATTTTTAAGGAGGGTATTCATTTTATTTTTCTATGGGGTTTTATCACAAGTTAGTAGTCATCAGAAGTATATATTAGGTTATGCCCCACCTATAGGTGTTGTAAAACATAAGGTTTAAATAAACAAGAACACATTTAATTAATATGGAATTAAAATCATTGGGCTTATCAGACTATGAAAGTAGAGTGTATGAATGTTTAGTTAAATTTGGTAAGTCTACTGCTGGTAAGATTAGCAAGGAAAGTGAAGTTTCTTATGGCAGAATATATGAAGTTCTTGGTTCATTAGAACAAAAAGGATTGGTAAAAACCTTGCCAGATAAAACAAAAATGTTTATTCCAACAAATCCCAAATATTTATTAGAATTAGTTGAGAAAAAAGAAAAAGAATTTTCTACAATTCGAAAAGAAGTAGATAAGTTAAAACAATTATATGAAATCCATGAAGAAGAAGTTGTTAAGGTGGTTCAAGGGAGGAAGAATTTCTATAAGATGATTAAGGCCAAGGATGAACCTAAAACTTTTAAGTATTCAATTAAATATTCTTCTGAGACTAAACCTGAGTTGTTAAGGAAAGATAAATTTTTTATTAAGAAAGGCGTAGATGTTAAATCTTTAAACCGGTATGATAAGGGAACAAAGAAAGATGTTAATAAATGGTTAAGGGTTAATAAGAATGTTAAACAGATTAAGAATGAAGGTGTTGCTTTAAGTGTGGTGGATTCTGAAGTTGTTATTGGATTGATTAATAATAATACTACGATTTCTATTAAAGATAAAGCATTTATAGATTTAATGAAAGATTTATTTTCTGCTAAGTATAAATTATCAAAGAATATTTCAAATTAATTTTATTAATATTTTAATTTATAAAACTAATTCTGCTAAGATTTTAGCGCCTAGTTTAGAAGTTATTTCATTCATATCTTTATCTGGGTTGATTTCTACTAAATCAAATGCTTTAATATTTTTTAAGAATTTTAATCTTTGAAGAATGTGGATAAATTCTCTTGAAGTTAAGCCTGCAGGTTCGATATATCCTGTGCCTGGTGCAAAAGCAGGGTCAATTACATCAATGTCTATTGAAACATATAAGTTTGTAAATTGCCTACAATTATCCATAATTGCATCAATACTATTTTCCATATATGTATGAAGTTGTTTCATTGTAAAAAATCTAATTTTTCTTTCTTTTAAGTATTCTAATTCTGAGCTATGCCAATTTCTTAAACCAACTAATATAATATTTTCTGCAGGAATGATTTTTTGTTCAATTAATACTTTAACAAAATCTTCATGTGTGGGGGGGTTGAAATCATGCATGCAATCAGGATGTGCATCAAATATTAACAATCCAGGATTTTCTAATTTTGAGAATGCTCTGAATGCTGGAAATGTTATTGAGTGGTCCCCACCAATAATTCCAAATCTATAATTCATATTTTTTGTAACCTCTTCTTGGATGTTTTTGTTAGTTTCTTCTATATTACTTTGGTTAACTTTAACATTTTGAAATTGAAATAAAGGTAATTGTTTGTTTTCATTTAGATAAAGGTCTTTAAGATGTTTAACAATAAATTCTGGTGCTTTTTCTACACCTTTAGTTTTTCCAAGACCGCCTGCAGAAAATGGTATATTAAGAATTTTCATTTTATTTTTTGGATATTTGAATTTCATCTATTCGATGATTTTCTATTTTTGAAATTTTAATATTTGTATTATTTATATTAATTAATTCGTCTTTTTTTGGAATTCTCCCCAGTTCATCTAATATTAATCCAGAAATTGTGTTAGTATCTTCAGGTTCTCTTAATTTAAGTTTTAATTTTTTATTAACTAGTTCAATTTCTGCATTGCCTTTAATATTCCAAATGCCTTTACCAGATTTTTTAATTGGCTTTTCTTCTTTATCATCTTCATCATAAATTTCACCAGTGATTTCTTCAAGAACATCTTCTAAAGTTACTATTCCTTCTAATCCGCCGTTTTCATCAATGACAATAGCCATATGAACTTTTTTGTTTTGAAATTCAATTAATAAATCTTTAATTTTTTTACTTCTTGGAATTACAATAACTTGTCTTAAAACATTTTTCAATTCAACTTTTTTCTTACTGTTAATAAAAGGAATTAAATCTTTTACATAAAGGATTCCACTAATGTGTTCTATATTTTTTTCATAAACAGGGATTCTTGAGAATCCAGAATCTTTAATTAATTTGATTACTGCTCTTTGGCTAGTTTCAATTTCTAATGCAACAATATCTGGACGTGGAGTCATTACTTCCCAAACATCTGTATCATCAAATTCTAGAATATTATGGATCATATCTTTATTGAGTTCTTCTATTGTTCCTTCTTCTTGACTCATTGTGATTAATGTTTTAATTTCATCTTCTGTTACTTTATCTTCATTGCTACCTTTTTTGATGAAGTAAGTTAAGGCATCAAATAGTTTTATGAATGGATATAAGATTATTCCACAAAGATAAATTGGCTTTGAAACTAATTGTGCTACTTTTATATTATTTTTTGCAGCAAATGATTTTGGTATGATTTCACCAAATGTTAAAATCAGAAAAGTCATAACTCCTGTTGCTATCCCTACGCCTTTACTTCCAAATAATTCAATTGCTAAAGCTGTAGCAAATGAAGCTCCGAATATATTTATAATATTATTTGCTATTGCAATATTAATTAAAAGTTTGTGTGGGTCGGCTCTTAATTTTTTTATTAATTCAGCATTTTTCTTTCCCTTTTCAACCATATGTCTAATTTGTAATTTACTTAAAGAGATTAATGCAATTTCACTGCTTGAAAAAAAAGCAGAGAAGAATAAAGTTAATACAAGAATTGTTATTTCAATTATATACATAATTACATTTCACCCATGGTTTCAATATCTAATATATTAAGTCCGCTTTTTAAAACTTGCTGTATATCATAGGATAATAATAGTCTTGCCATTTCTATTTCTTTGTTTTCCTGAATTATTTGAGTATGATGATAATAGGAATTGAATAATTGAGCAAGTTCAAGTAAGTAATGAGCAAGTAATGAAATTTTATATTTTTCTGAAGCAGATTTTAGTATTTCTGGATAA
>JAGLOT010000102.1 GCA_023137655.1 Nanobdellota archaeon
GTACAAAAAGTGGATCTAATGGTATATCAGTTCCAAATTCAAATAATATAAAAGTTATCAATAATAATGTTCACGCAAGAGGCGGGTTTGGAATATTAAGTAGTCAATATGATAATATTGAGATAATTAATAATATAATAAAAATTGAAAAAGAATGGACTGATGGAATACATCTAAATAATGGACAAAACGCTAAGATAAAAGATAACCATATTGAAAGTTTAGAAAATAGTAGAAGTGCAATATTCATTGGTGGAGAAAATGTAGAAGTAGAAAATAATTTTATTGAAAGTGATTCTTTAGATTTATGGTTAGATCAATCAACTGAAATAAAAATAGAAAATCAAGAAATAAAAGATTATAAAATGGAAAACTCCAAGTTTAGTGTAGAAAATGAATATGGTAAAGTAGAATATTTAGAAGCAATAGACGATATGAAAGGTATAAATCTAAATAAAGATATAAATATAAACATGAATTTAATAAGTGTAGAAAAAGAAGAATTAAATAAAAAAGCCAAGTTAAGTTTTATATTAGATTTTGATAGTTTTAGTGATATATTTCAAAATCCTATAGCTTTAATGGATGGTGGTGTATGCCCAAGAAGTATTTGTAGTGAAGTTAATCAGCAAGAAGCTGAATATTCTTATACTGTGGAGCATTTTACAGAGTATAGTATTGGTGAAGGAAAATTAAAATAAACCAAGTATTTATATACTCATTAAAGGAATTTATTAAAAATGTATAAAAAAATACTAATAATTTTTGGAATCTTTTTAGTAATAGTAATTACAATTATGGCTAAAGGGGCTGAAGGAGTTAGAATTAATAATATACCGGACCAATCTGCACCTATATGTTATGACAGTGATGCAGGATTTAATATATATGAACCAGGTAGAATTTTCTTAGGTGGCGTTTTTGCTGGTGAAGATTATTGTCAAAAATATGTTTATCTCCATGAATTTATTTGTAAGGGACCAAATGTAATAGAAATAATTCATCATTGTACTGGTGGTGGATGTGATGATGGAACATGTTTTGTAGATTAAATAATATTTCTTAATTAAATACTTACATTGTAAGTAAGTTTATCACTAGAATAAATCTTTTAGATAAACTTTTGCCTAAAATAACCGAAAAGTTTATAAGTAATTTGTTACTAATATGTAGTAACTTAATCAAAAAGGGGGCAAACATGAAAAAAATACTAATTATATTCACTTTAATTGTTTTGTTAAATGCTTCATTTGCATTAGCAAGTTCTAATTTTATATCAAGAGATAGAATCTCTTTTAAGGAAGAAACTGATGCTATTAATTGTGGCGATGTTTTAACTTCTAATACTGTTTTAACTTCGGATTTAACTTGTGCTGGTGATGGTTTAATTATTGGTGCAAATGGTGTTGAATTAGATTGTGCGGGGCATAGTATCACTTATTCTGAGAGTGAGTTTGGTTATGCTATATATAGTAATGGACAAACAAATCTTAATATAAAAAATTGTAATATTATAAAGGGTGATTGGAATGGAGATTCTCTTGCCATAAGCTTAGATGGTGCAGACAATAGTGTTATTGAAAATAATAATATCTTAATAGATAACTCCAATGAAAATTATGCTATACAAATTGAGGGTGAATCTTTTATTGTTAAATATAATACTATAAATATAAATGGTAATCACCCCTGTGGTATATCAGTTACCTCCCCTTCACAAGATAATCAAATAATCTTCAATGAAATCCAAATTAGTGGGGCTGATTCTTCGGGAATAAAAATATGGTTAGACTCAATTAATAATGAAGTATCTAATAATGAAGTATCTAATGCAGACTTCGGAATATATCTTTATGGTTCTGGTTATGCACCAGATGGAACAATAATTTCAAATAATGATTTAATTAATATTCAAACTTGGGATTTATTAATAGATGAAGATGCAGATGAAGTAGTTCTTGAAAATCAACCAATTGGAAAATATAAAATTGTTGATTCTAATATAATTATTAAAAAAACAGATATTGGGGAAATTTGGTTTGATGAAAGATTTACAGTATCAGGAAATAATCTTGATGAAGATGTTAAGGTTGAGGATAATTCAATTAGTGTTGATATTATAAATAAACCTGAATTGAATGTTTCTGGGCATATTGTTTTTTATGAACCTAATACTATGGCTTTTGGCCCATCTTATAATCCTATAAAAGATTCAAGTATTTGTGACTATCCTTATGGTGGAATTTGTACTGATTTTGAATATGATGAAGGGACCGAAACATTTGATTTTGATGTTAGTGAAATGGCTTTAGAATACAAGATAGAAGGTACTTATATTCCCTTACCCTGGATTACTGTAGACCCAAGTTCTGGGCCTGTAGGCAGTAATGTTGATGTTAATATATCCTGGTTAAGTGGAACTGTTGGAGATTCATTTACTATTCTGTTTGATACTTATGAAGTTGAAACTTTTAATTATCCAGATGTTGGAGATGCTAGATCATTTATTGTTGAAATAGAAGTTCCAAGTATTCCTGCTGGAGAATATGAAGTTTCTTTAGAAGGTAGAACTGATGTTAGAGTGGATGATTTTACTATAACAGCTACTACAGCTCAAGAACCAGATGTAGAAGAAGTAATTATTGAGAAAACGCCTAAACGTGAAAAAGTTGTAAGGAAAGAAAAAGTTCAAAAAACTGAAAGAAAAGTAGTTGAAAGAATTGTTAAATCTGAACCTGTTAAAAAAGCAACTTTAAGTTCTAACAATAGGGCATTTTATTCTTTTTATATTTAGGAATATAAATTATCTTATTTTTTTCTTTTTATAAATCTACCAATTTATTTAAAAGAGTTTATTGCTTAATTAATGATGTAATAATCAATATTGAGGGCATAAATTGTGGTCTCAAATAAAAATATAACAAAAAGATTTACTATACTATACATAAAATTAATAAGTTAATTCATAAAAATTTTACAAATGGTATAAAAGATATTTGACAATTACATTTAATTATGCTTTCTTTTTCTTCCATAGATAATATATATGCTTTTTTAACATTATATTGGGATATAAAACTTAAAAAAGATTTTGTTGTTTTTGGTTGAGATTTAATTTCTATTGGAGTAATAACTTGATTTTCATCTAATATAAAGTCAACTTCAGATCCTGACTTATTTCTCCAAAATTTTAATTTTGTTCCTTTTTT
>JAGLOT010000103.1 GCA_023137655.1 Nanobdellota archaeon
TTAACTCCAAAAAAACGAGAAGAACTTTATCAAGTTTTAGTGCAAGATGTTAAATATTCTGTTAAAATTGTAGATGCAAGTGTCATTGATACTGCAGTTTGGTCTGATAATACAAATCTTAATTGGTTAGAGGCAGATTGTTCTGTTGAAATTTTAAATGAATTAAAACCAGATAAGGCAATATTAGATTGTCCAAGTAATAATATACCTGCGTTTGTTCATTATATTGAAGAAAGAGTTCATAAAGGAATTGAGATTAAAGCAGAATTTAAAGCAGATCTGAATTATCCAGCTGTTGCAGCTGCTTCTATTATTGCAAAAGTAACCAGGGATAGGGAAATTAAGAAATTGAAAGATAAATATAATGTTGATTTTGGTTCTGGTTATCCTTCAGACCCTAGAACTCAAAAGTTTATCCAATCTAATTGGAATAAATTTGATTTCTTTAGAAAAAGTTGGGCAACTTATGAGAATGCTAAGAAAGCAGGTAAGCAAAAGAAGTTAGGTGAATATTAATTTAAATTTAAATTTATAAATTTTATTCTTGTAATCATTAATTAGTAGTTAAAATAACAACTTTTAAATATAATATCTGAATTTTTTATCATATGTCTCTTGAAAGTGTCTTAACTGAAAAAAGTGTAATTGCAAAAATGTCAGATGAGATTAATTCCTTTCAATATTTTGCTGAAATTAAGAGATGTAATCTTGATTCGATGGAAAAATATAAAGTTAGTTTTTCTTTAAATAATGAATCTGTGGGATATATTAATTTTATTCATTCAACAAAACCTTATGAGGAATTTGTTTTTACTGGTTTTTATGTTAAACCAGAATTTAGGGGGCAAAACTTATCTAACGGATTTTTAGAATTTTTATTTCAATATGCAGAGAGAAATAAATCTGAATTTTCTAGTACTACTACCCAGAGGAAGCCATTACCAATACACATTCTTATGAAACATGGATTTGAACCTGTTGAGACTAAGGCAAAAAATCAAGTGTATATTATTGGACAGAGTGAAGAAAAAACAAAGATATGTTTTAGGAATGAAGTAAAAGAAAGAGAATTTTTAGGGTCTAGATTAATGGAACATTCAGGACAATATATTGTTCAATCAAATATTCCTACTAATTCAGCCCCTCCTATTTTTCTTAGAACAGAGTATGTAATGACAGATTTACCTATGTTAAAAGAAACAAGAACAAAGGTTTCTGGACAATTTACATTTCAATTTTTAATATAATTAGGTAATTTAAGCGGGAAAGTCAAAAGTTTTTATAATGCAGATTACGAAATTTTTATACTTGAGAGTTTTATGAACAAGTTAAAAGGTTTTCTGAAGGGAAACCTTTTTAAATATCTAAATTCTTTTTTAATATACTTTTAATATAAATTTCTTATAGAAAAAAAGGTGATAATTTGACAAGGATAACTCGACTGGTGATGCAGGGATTTAAATCATTTGCTAAAAGAACAGAACTAGAATTTGATGCAGATTTTAATGTTATTTTGGGTCCAAATGGTTCTGGTAAAAGTAATGTTTTAGATGCCTTATGTTTTGTACTTGGTAAAAGGTCTGCTAAATCTTTGAGAGCTGAAAAAGCATCTAATTTAATTTATAATGGTGGAAAAAGTAAACAACCAGCAAAATATGCAGAAGTTATAATTGTATTTGATAATAAAGAGAAAACATTCCCTTATTCTACAAAAGATGTAACTGTAAGTAGGAGAGTGAGTCATAAAGGAACTTCCACCTATAGGATCAATGAGAAAAAAGTTACAAGACAGCAAGTTCTAGATTTATTAGCTATTGCAAGTATTAATCCAGATGGATATAATATTATGTTGCAAGGTGATATTACTCATTTCGTTGAAATGTCCCCCATAGAAAGGAGAGATATAATTGGGGAGATTGCAGGAATTTCTGTTTATGAAGATAAAAAGAAAAAAGCAATGAATGAATTGGGTAAGGTAGATTCTAAATTAGGTGAAGCAGATATTATTCTTAAGGAAAGGGGAACATACCTTAAGGAATTGAAAAAAGAAAGAGACCAGGCATTAAAGTTTAAAGATTTAAATGATAAAATTGATCAAAATCAAGCATCATACCTTAAACTTCAGATGGATGCAAAGCAAGAGAAAATTAATGATGTAGAAAAAAGAAAAAAAGGATTTTCTAGCGATTTAGATAAGGTAAATAATCAAATTAAAGAACATAAAGATAAAATAAAAAATAATAAAGACATTATTTCTGGAATTACAAAAACTGTTGAAAAAGAAGGTGATAAAGATGTTAATAATCTCAATAAAGAAATTGAAGATTTAAGGGTTGATGTTGCATCTTCAAAAACTCAAATTAATTCCTTTAAAAATGAATTGGGAAGAATTGACACTAGAAAAGAACAATTACAAAAAAATATTGATGATATTGAAAGTAAGAATGAAAATTATGTAAAAGAAGTTAAAGAATTAAAACAGAAAAAAGAAAGATTATCTAATGAAGAAAAGAGAATTATTGAAAATATAACTGCTTTTAAGAAAAAACATAAACTTGATTCTGAATCTGAAAGAATTGAAACTGAATTAGAAAAAATTGATAAGGATGCTGAAGAAAGGCAAAGTGAGGCTGAGCAATTAAGAATTAGACAACATCAATTATTTAGGGAAGGAGATATAATTGATATTAAGTTAAAAACCATCGATGATAAAATAGAAAAGATGGATCAGATTAAAAAAGAAAACAAAGAGCAACTTAAGGCATTAGAACAAAAAAGAAATGAATTTAAGAAAGCAACAATTTCATTAAATAAACAAATTGATTTGGATTCTGAATTATCTGCAAAACTTGGAAATGCAAGAAAAGAACTTCTTGAAATTAATGAAGACCTTGCTAAGAAAAAAGCAAGAAGTGCAAGCATTAAGGAAAGTTTGAGTGGGGATATTGCCATTGAAAGTATTATGAAAAATAAATCTAAATTTGGAGGGGTTTATGGATCTATTTCCGAACTTGGAGAAGTTGGAAGTAAATATGCATTGGCTTTGGAAATCGCG
>JAGLOT010000104.1 GCA_023137655.1 Nanobdellota archaeon
ATGAAATTAGATGGTTGAAGCCTTAGGCTTTTTCTTTATTTTATCCATTAACCAGATACTAATATACATAAAAGGAGTATCAACAACTGCTATAAGGACTCTAACAACCCATGTTCCCAATATAAGGGGCCATATAGGAAAGACTCCATAAAATGCAATTGTTATAAAGATTACAGAATCAATAAGTTGACTGACAATTGTTGAAGCATTGTTTCTAAACCAAAGATGTTTTCCTTTTGTTTTCTTTTTCCAAAATTCAAAAGACCAAATATCATGTGTTTGTGCAAGCATAAATGCTACAAAACTTGCTAAAATTATTCTTAATGAATTTGAAAATACCTTTGTATAGGCCTCATTATTTTGATAAAATGAAGCTGGTGGCATATTTATTCCTATTAGTACTAGAACAAATGATATTATTAAAGCAATAATTCCTGTGAGAATTAGGTTTTTTGCAACTTTTTTACCTCTAACTTCTTCAATTATATCTGTAACAAGAAATGTTAATGGATAGGCAAATATCCCCACAGAAGTTGTTATTCCAAAAATAGTTGTTATTTTGCTTCCAAGAATGTTCGCTAAGATTATAGCTGAGACAAATATAGTTAAAAGGATATTTGTTTTATACTCTAATCTTGCCTTCATTCTGATTTTGTTGGGTTTAATTAATATAAATGTTTCTTTAATAGTAAGTTTTATAAATTTTAGATTGTAATATTATAATTTGGGGAAAATGGTTTTAATAATAGGTATCACAGGAACATTAGGTGCAGGTAAGGGGACCATTGTAGAATTTCTTAAAACTAAAGGGTGTAATCATTATTCTGTTAGTGGAGCAATCACTGAAGATATTAAAAAAAGGGGATTACCTGTTAATATAGATTCTATGGTTCTTGTTGGAAATGAACAAAGGGCAAAATATGGCCCAAGTTATTATGTTGAAAGATTATATGAAAAAGCCAAAAAAAATGATGGAGATTGTATTATTGAAAGTATAAGAACTTTGGGTGAAATTAATTCTTTAAAGAAAAAAGGTGCATTTTATCTTTTTGCTGTTGATGCAGATATTAAAATTCGATATTCCAGAATAATAAAAAGAAAAAGTGCAAAAGATAATTTAAGTTTTGAAGAGTTTTTATCCAAAGAAAAAACACAGATGAACACTACAGATCCAAATAAACAGAATTTGTCAAAATGTATTAAAAGGGCAGATTTTATTTTTGAAAATGAAGGAACTATTGATGAATTAAATTACAAAGTGGAGGCAGTTATAGATGGGATCAGAAAAAGAGATTAAAAATCAAGAAGAAAAATATGTAAGACCTAATTGGGATGAATATTTCATGGATGTTGTTAGGGCAGTTGCAAAAAGAGGGACCTGTAATAGGGGGAGAACTGGATGCGCAATAGTTAGGAATAATCAAATTCTTGCTACTGGTTATGTTGGAAGTCCTATTGGTCAACCACATTGTGATGATGCGGGCCATCAAATTGAAAGAACTAAACATTTAGATGGTGTTGAAAGGGATCATTGTGTTAGAACTATTCATGCTGAAGTAAATGCAATAATTCAAGCAGCTAAACATGGTATTTCTATTGATGGCGGTACTGTATATTGTAAATTAGAACCTTGTCCAACGTGTGCTAAGATGTTAGTTAATGCAGGAATTAAAAGAGTTGTCTGTGAAAGAAAATATCATGCAGCACAAGGAACTAGAGAATTATTTAATGCAGTTGGAATTAAGATTGAATATGTTTATGATGAACTGCAGAAGTATGATGATGAGGGGAAATAATAGATTAGATATGAACATCCAAAACAGATATCTATTTTTTTGCTTTTATTTTTCTAATCCCTTCAAAAGATTGAAGTAAATTCTCACAAGCATTTTTATTTGAAGTTTGGAACTTAAGGTTTATGCCAGACTTGGTTTGTAAATCTATCTCAGAATATAAAACTACAGGTATTTGGTAATTGTTGTTAAATCTTCTATCTGGGCCGCCATTTTTATTCATATATTTCCAATTATGACCAATAACCTCTGTATCTGATGGAACTTCTTGATCTTCAATAAATTTGGTAATTGAAGTGTAAATTTGTAACTCTGAATAAGTTGCCATCCCAACTTCTTTTCCTTGATATATTAAAATCCGGTCTGGAAAAAAGTAATATTCTTGACTATCAATTTTAAAACCATAAGGTATAATATTAGAATCAAAAAATTTAGGGAGTTCATTCATAATTTGAATTTCATCCCTATTGACTAAATTAGAGGCACCAGAGTTCCTTTTCCAATCATCAGTTCCTTGTTGAGTTTCAATTCTCCATATTTTCTCACTTTTATCAAATTTGATAAATTCTTTGTTAAGTTTATTAAATGGTTCTTTGATTTCTTTGTCTAATTTATACACCACAGTAACAGTTTTTCTTTCTGTGTCTTTTTTAAATAAAAAAGAGTATAGTGCAACTGAAAGAATCATGAGAATAAAATTAAGCCAACCAGGAGAACCTGCGCCTAAAAAGATAAAAAAGATAATTATTGAAACTATTAGAGATATTGTACTATATTTAACTAATGAATTTTTCTCATTAATTTCTTTAAGTAGACTATCTGGAGAAGAGTTTTGGAAATTCTTTATATCTGCACTCTCTATTCGACTTTTCACTTCTTGTTTCTTAGAAACTTGATGATTTATTTTTTGTTGATGGGGTTCTGAGAATCCTCCTATCTTTTTTCTATAATAAAATCCCTTCCGCCCCAAATGAACAAAAGTTCCATTTGGTCCAACAGATAATCTTGCCCCTTTAACTCCAGTTGAGATGCCCACACCTTTAGTAGACAAGTTTAGTGCAAAGGGTCCAAAAGATTGTCTCCTTCTAATCAAAAAGCCCATAAAATTAAAGTTTGATTATTTATATATAAAACTTTGGTCAATACATCTTTAGGCTTAGATTGTCTAAATATAAAATAAAGAAATAATTAACTGTAATCACGCCAAGTGTGTTTACATTTCT
>JAGLOT010000105.1 GCA_023137655.1 Nanobdellota archaeon
ATGATAACTCTCCAAAATCAAATTGTTTAGTTTTATGATTTGGTTTGGTTTTAACATAATTATTTAATGTTTGATTGAAAAGTAGGCTTTGATATGAATGCAAGTAAAGCATTAATATTTTTTTAGAAATTTGCCTTATTGCACTAACATAATCTGTAGAGTTATTTTCTAATGCTAAAGTTAATTTTTTATGATTATTTTCGTTTAATAATGAAGCAGCTGTTTTGAAATCTTTTTTAATTAATAATTTACCAATTTCAGCATTATTTTTGGAAAATCTTTGTTGGTCAAAATAATTTGGGAATGAAGTGATTAAATTTGGTTTATTTTCAATATTCCTTATGGTTAATTCAAAATTATTGGAATTTAATAATCCAAGGACTATTGGTTGTTTACCCGCGCCTTGATACTCTAAGGTTAAATCTGCTTCTTTTATGCTGTATGTGGGATGATTGCCCCTAATAGATATGTATTGGTAGGTGAGGGCGTGTCTATCCTTTAGACCTGCATATCCAACATCTTTTGGATTAAGGTGTAGTTTTTGACACACTAATGTGATTGCCCTGTATGTGGTTAGATTCTTCTTTTTAAGCAGAAAATAGGAATATCTGCCTGTGCATAAATCTAAATCTAGTTGTTCTCTTACAATAAAATCCTCTGGAATTTGCTTTATTTGATACATATAGAGCAAAAAGAACAAAATTTATAAAAAGGTTCCTGAATTTATAGAGAATGAGCCTGTGGCGCAGCCTGGACAGAAAGAGTAAACCTTTGAGTTTTCCTTCTGGGGCAAATAGCGCGATTCCCTCCTAAGGAATAGGTCGAGGGTTCGAATCCCTTCAGGCTCGTTTTTAATTCAACTATGAAAAAAGAAATATTTTTTGGAGCGTCATTTTTGATTGGACTAATTTTATTTATCAGTGTATTAGGGGGGATTGGTTTAAATACAATTATTAATATTTTTAGAAGTATTAATTGGATTTATGCAGGCCTATTTCTTTTAGTTTCAATATTGATCCTATTAGCTAAAACCTACAAATGGCATTATATCTTAAGGGCCCATAATGTCAAAATTAACTTCCTAAGACTTTTTATGTGTAAATTAAGTGGGATAGCTATTAGTTTTATTACGCCTATTGCTTTTATGGGTGGGGGCGTTGCTATGGGTTATCTTTTATCTAAAGAAAAGGTAAAATCACATACTGCTGTATCTTCTGTTGTTCTTGATAAATCATTTGAGATTGTAACAAGTTTATTATTTACATTGGTTGGTGGGGTGTTAATTATAACCCATTTTGCAGTTTCACAAAATACTATTGTTCTTTTGATGTTAATGCCATTAATCTTATTTGGAATATTCTACTTTTTATATGATAAAATAAGAAAAAGAAAAGGGGTTATAACTAGTGTAATTAAAATTCTTAAATTAGATAAGGTCAAATGGCTGAAAAAGTATAATAAGGTGATAAAGAAGTCCGAGAAAAATGTTGAAAATTTCTTGTTAAAAAATAAAAAAGAATCTATTAAAACTCTTTTAATGACTTTTTTTGCATGGTCTTTAATGTTTTTAGAATATAAATTTGCATTATTAGCAATTGGTTATGATTTAAATGTTGCAGTTTTATTTGCTGCAATAACAGTTGTTGGTTTAACCTATAGTTTACCAATTCCTGCAGCTCTTGGCGCTTTAGAAGGGGGCCAGGCAAGTTTATTTAGTGCAATCAGGGTTGGTGCCGGTGTAGGGTTTGCTCTTGGCCTGGTAATACGAATGAGGGACTTACTATGGACTTTTATTGGATTGACATATTTTGCAATTAGGGGTTTAAATTTAAATAAGAAATCTGCATTAGATGATAAAATCTGATTAAATATTTTTCTTAATAATTTGCATAACTAATTTTCCATCTACTTTTCCACGGAATTTAGCCATTGCTTGTCCCATTAATGCACCTATTGGAGCATTCTTATTTTTTGAAATGATTAGTTTGATTTCTTTTTCGATTTCTTTTTCTGAAATTGGTTGGTATGTGGAATAATCTGGTTTTTTACCTTGAGCATATTCTAAAAGAATTTCAAAAACCGCTTCCTTGGTTATTTTATTTTGATTGAGTTTTGATAATACTGGATCTAAATGAATAAGAATATTTGCATCTAAAGAATATCTTTTCTTAATTTCTTTTGGTGTATCAATAATTGTTGAAGCTATGAATTCTGGTTTAATGTTTTTGTATTTATTTGTGAAAATTTCTAAATCTATTCTTTGTTTGATTATTTCCTGGGCAAGATGATTATTTATTTTGTATTTGTTTTCTAATTTAGATATTTGGCTTTCAAGTAATTCAGGTATTTTAATTTTAGATAAATCTTCTTTTGTGACTTCAATTATTTGAACATCTGTTTCTGGGTACATTCTGGATGCCCCTGGCATAGGTCTTAGAAATCTAGTTGTAAAATCAGGTTCTGCTTTCCTTACTTCATTTTCTAGTTGTTTTCCTGATTCGAGGATTTTAATTCTTCTGTTAATTTCATAATCAATAATTTTTGGAATTGATTTTAAATCTTGAAATCCTTTAATTTCTACTCTTGCTGTATTTTGAATTGAAATATTAACGTCTTGTCTTATAGTCCCTATACCCCTTTTTACTTTTCCTGTGCTTCTAAGAATCATACCTAAATGGGCAGCTACATTTTTGCAGTGTTCTGGACTTATAATGTCTGGGGCAGTTGCAATTTCTATTAGGGGGATTCCTAATCTTGATAAATTATAAGTATCTTCTATAGAGGTTCGTTTTATTGCTTGAGCTGATTCTTCTTCTAAACAAATTACTTCTATTCCTATTTCGATTCCATCCACTTCAATATGGCCATCTCTTGCAATTAATGCAGTTCTTTGGAACCCTGAAACATTGCTTCCATCAACAACTACTTTCCTCATAAATTGAATTTTATCTACAATTTTTGCATTAAGCATTTTTGCTATTTGTAATGCAGTGGTTAATGTCTCTTG
>JAGLOT010000106.1 GCA_023137655.1 Nanobdellota archaeon
TTTTCTTTGCCTGATGAAAATGTGCATGATGTGGGATTTCTGATATTACTTTTTTATCTGTTAATGCTTCAATATTTTCTTTTGAAACCACATTATCATCCGTAGATTTGTTTAATACAATTCCATGAACTTTGATATTATTATTCTCTGCAAGTTTTATTGTTTTAATTGTTTCTGCTACAGAAGACATTTCAGGGTTTGCTATTACAACTAGTTCGTCTAAGATGCTTAATAATGGTTGTACATCAGTGGTTAAACCAGAAGACATATCTAGTATAACAAAATCCCCCATTTCTATATTATATAATAAATTGCTTAATCTTTTTGGATTAAGTTCATTTACACTATCTAAAGATATTGAGGCTGGAATTATTTTTAATCCAGAAGGATGTTCATAGGTTGCTTCATGCAATTTATTTTCTCCTTTTATTACATTGTTTATTGTAATTGGTAGATTTGGAGAACCTAAAGAAAGAGCAACATGAGGTGTTGCAAGATTTGCATCAATTATGGTAGTTTCATAACCTAAATTGCTTAATGATAATGCTAAATTTATAGAAGTAGTAGTTTTGCCAGTTCCTCCTTTGCCTGAGGCAATGCCAATAAATCTAGTCATCGTCTTTTTTACCAAAAACTATTTCGTCAACTAAAAGTAAATACCCTTTGGTTTTATCGTAATATTCATGAATAACATCTAAATTAATTTCAACTTCTTCCCCATCAATTTCTGTGATTAATGCGACGTGCCTTCTGTATTCGTTTATTTTATCATAGTCTTCTGCCCGCCTTACTTTTCTAATAAACATAAGAAAATCTAGCATTTCTGTTAACTCTTCTATCCGTTCATTATCAGCATAAACTTCTCGAATCTTTTTGCATTTTAATGGGATATTAGTTGGTATGTCTTCTACTTTTTTATCTGCTTTTGCTTTTGCTAATAAAGTATCTAATAATGGTGTAATTGTATCCACCATTCGATTTAATATGGATCTTAGAACATCTACAGTTCTTGTATATTTCAAACTAACATAGACAGAATGGTCTAATCGTTTCAGTTGGTCATGCGCATTATCTAAATATTCCATTGTTCTTTGTTATTTTTTCGACATCTATTAAGAAGGCTTTATTCAGAGATAAGTATTCCTTAATCTTATTTATAGTTATTGTTTTCATCCTATAATTATCAGAACAGATGATAAAACGGCTGTTTCTTGAAAATTCAACCGGAGATTTTTCGTGTGCAATAATTAAATCATTTAATTCTTTTATTAAATAAATATAGTTTTGGCTTAAACCATATCTTCTTGTACAATAGTCCTTAAGTAATAATAATCTTGAGGTATGTGACTGTGGTAATGCAGGGATTCTTTTGAATAATCTTTCATATTGTAATAAAGAATCTAATGAGTGAATCATTGAAGCCAGAATTTTCCTGAGTGCAGATAATAATAATTTTGGATTATTAACTACCTTATATGTTATAAAAATCATATGATCAGCTATATGAGTTTCATGTTTTGCCTTCTTCATACTTTCTTGAAATGGCTCCATATTAATTAATAAGAGATAGAGATTTTTAAATTTTGTGACTATATAGTCATTTATTCGCTTAATTCTAGAATTGTTTTGGCAATATCGCCTTTATTTTTGATTAAAGCTTGTTTTGCTTCTTCTTTAGAAATGGTTGTTTGAGAAGTAATTGTTTCAATATCATCTTCACTAATTTCTGGTTCATCTGAAAGTGCCTCTTCCCTATAGTTACCCAATAATTGAAATGTTTCTTGGCCCATCATATTTACTTTGCTTAAATCTGGACTGTCAAATATGAGTTGTTTGTCGCCCATTATGACTATGACTTTTTCTGCAGGAATTGGTTGCTGTTGGATTCCCATCTTACGCATCATCTGATTCATTTTCCGCGGATTCATACCTTGCATCATATTCCGAAAAAATTAGCCCCATACATATGTAAAATTATTTCAAGAATTATTATAATTACGAATACTATTATATATCCAGGTTTAAATTCAATTTTGCTCTTATAATCATCAAAATATCTTATTAATCCACCTTGAGATGAGGGCATTGAGACTTTATCGTTTTTAGCCATTTTAGTTTAATATTTTATTGATACTTAAAAAGATTTCCATTAAAAACATTTATGGGCAAGAAGACTTAGTCTTTATTGGTAAAAATATTTACATCTTTCTAAATAATGAATTATGAAAAGGATAGGGGTAAGGTAAGCCGCCTTCTGTTGGCTTCCATTCATGGAAAAGCCATCTTAACATTCTACTCAGCGTCAAAGACTTGCACAAGCCAGGACTCGCCGTTTCATCTGCCCCACAGGAACGTCTGCTGGTTATCTCATTTCAGTTACCTGAAACTTCGCAAGCATCATCCTTAACTGTGGAAGTGTCGTTTCTGAGCGGTTGCCGTCCATTGCTGGGCCCTGATTTCACAGGTGGCTACGATAGTGGGCGGACTTTCCTCGGTTATACCGTTAGTTAAGCCTTACCCCCAAGAATGCTTTTTAGAATTATGTTTTTAAATGTTCTTATTTATTTTTGTTTTAATATTTTCACAATGCCATTATTTGTATCTACTTCTATTAGGTCGCCACCCTTTATGATTGATGTGGCATTACCAGTTCCAATAATGCATGGTATTCCAAATTCTCTAGACACAATTGCAGCATGGCAGGCAATTCCCCCCTCATTTGTTATAATTGCTTTAGCTTTTTTCATTAAGGGAACAAACTCTATTCTGGTCATGCTTGTAACAAGAATTTCTCCTTGTTTAAACTTATTTTTTACAGGATTATTAATGATTCTTGCAATTCCTGAGATTATTTTCTCTTTTGTTTTGCTTGCAACAATCCCTTTGATATCATTAGATTTATATTCTGCTAACTCAAACAATTTTTGTGCTTTTTTACCATAAAATATATATTTTTTATCGTTCATATAAGCAATAAGAATTCCCTTTTTCCTCT
>JAGLOT010000107.1 GCA_023137655.1 Nanobdellota archaeon
GCTTTTAACACAGCAAACTTGGTCTTCTGATACGCAGGTTCCTCCAAGTACACTTACCATTTCTGCCCCTTCTACACAATCTTCTTTACATTGTCCGCCTTTTGCTTGACAACTTTCTGATTGTGCTGAGAAACTACCCATTCTTCCTGTGAATACTAATATCAATATAACTAACACCATAATTACTAATGCTGCTATGATGATTGTGTTTAAAGATAATCCTTGTGCTTTTTTCATGTTTTCACCTCGTTTGTGATATATTTATTTAATATATTCTGTTATTTAAAGTTTTTCTTATTTTTGTTAATATAAACCAAAATAAGTCCCTATTTAATGTTGTAAATTACTGCGACATTACTGTTCACATTTACCTTTTCTGGGCTAATTTGAACATCTTCATTATATCCTCCATCTACAGCCATTGCTTCTTTTAAATAATAGGAATAGGGTGAATAATAGTAATTACTCTCTGAAACACTCCTTATTTTATCTAATTTGATTATGATTTGTATTATATTATTGACTTATTTTTATTTTATTTGCACATCTGGAATCTTAGATTTAATGCCCCTTTATATGTGGGTAAGGGTTGATAGGCAGATTCCCACACTGTGCATTCGCCATTAGCTAATGAGATTATTTCTTCTTCAGCCAAAGTTGCTGTAAATAAATAATTTCTGTTGTTCCCCATTAGGCTCATAAAGTTAATTAATGTTTGGTTTATTTCATCTGTGATAAATTCACAGGAGTAAACCTGTTGGTTTTGGTTATTAATTGAGCAGGAGGAATCATTTGGATTCACGCAATAGGATGATTTTGTACACCTGATTTTTCCAGGATTGTTTTCTGCACAATCTTTTAATAAAGCAGAAAAATCCAGATTTCTACAAGATGTATGTGTATCAATCATTGAATTTAATATATTTGAGGCAAGTTCTGAATTTATGAATTGTTCTCTTGGCCCCTCATCTGATTTATTTAATGAGAATTTAATTACAAATAACATACCTATCGCTATGAAAACTACAATTATTGCAAGGCCCAATATTTCTGTCTGAGCTTTCTTGTGGTGGTTTGGTTTTTTATTGCTCATCTTTAATTTATTTTAAAATTTTTTTTTATGTGAATGTGTAATATTTTATTTTTAATAATCCAATTTTATATCTTCCAGGGTAGGGGATTGGATTAAACAATGATACGGGTATGAATGTGGTCAAATAATTATTAGATGATGGACCCTCATATAATAAAGTATAATTTGTTAATAATGGATATACTTCAGCATATTCTATTTTTGTACTACCAAAAACTGATTGATAATATGCAGTATTATCTTTTGATATATTTGCAAACGATTTTGCTTTAAGGAAATCTATACATAAGGACCTTGTTACATCTGCTGATGTACATTTTAGTTCTGGTAAAAATTGAATTTTCTGTGCTACATCTATGGATGCTTTTTCTTCGATTTCTTGAACTGTTTCTTTGATTTGATTTGATTGTATCTTTGAATAAAACATAAGGCCAAAAAAGAGTAACATAAAAAAGACTACAAGTACTGCAATGGTTTCCCCCATTTTCATTTGTGCTTTTTTGTTTTTCATGGTATTCGTTTGATTTTGTTATTTTGTCTTTGATTATTGTATTATTTGGATTGTTTTAGTAAATTAATGGGCAGGACTTTTCCTGTGCTGCTTGGTTTGCATAGCCCAATGTGGATATTGATGAACCTAATAAGTTAATATTTTGATTGGTGAATGATAGTGTTGCAGATTTTATGGCTGCAAGACCATTTATGTTTTCTGAGTAAATACTTTTACATTCTATATCTGCATTATTATATAAATAAGTAGAACGTTCAGCAATAACTCTTGCAATCAGATGGTATCTATTGTATGCTTTTTGCATATTACAATTATAGAAGTCCAGATTATTTGAGAATATTGCCCCATATATTTCTGGTTCTGATAAATAACTTATTGAACCTGAAAAGTCTAATTTTTCTTCATCAAAATAATAAAAATCAATTTGTTTTAATGATGGTTTTATATTTATTGCATTTATGTTATAGGATTCTGTTGAAGATATTATTTGTTCTGGTATATCTATTTCTGAAATTTCGTTATTTACAAAAATAAATTTAAAGTTTTTATTTCCTTCGGGTTGAAGTTCTGAAATTAAATTAATTGGAACTAATTCTTTGTTTAATCTTTCAGGGAATTTATTATACAGTGAAAGTATTTCTGATTGCCCATTATCTACAAAAATAAATTTAGTTGTTGTTCCTGAAATGTATAGGAAGTTGGTTACAAAAAATGGAACATTCCAAGGTAAAGTCCAAGTGAATAACTTTTGACCTGAAATATCGAAAGGTGCAAATAAGATTTCTGTTGGTGTTTGCTCATTAATTCCAGTTTCCCCAATTTCATATTGAGAATAACAATTAGGGTTGTTAGATGTGGAAAAATCTGTACAGGTGGCAAAATCACATGTAAAATGTAATGTGGATTTAGGTAAATCAATTTCTAAATTTCTGTCTTGGGATAATGATGCACCAGAAAAAACAGAACTTAATTCTGTTCTTATGGTTATTGCCATATTAGATTCTGCACTATCTTTTTGATTACTAATTAAAACTATAAAGAAAATTAAAATAGCTGCACCTGCAATTAATACAAATATCCAATTGAATGATACATCTATTGCACCTCTTTTTCTTTTTTCCATTTTAGTCTTTTATATTTTACTTTGAATTTATTCTTCTGGAATTGAAAGTTTTGATTTTCCACCAATACCTTCTAATCTCACTTCGATATTATTGTTTAATGTAGGTGTACAAAAGTATCCTGGAGAATCAATTTCTATTAAAGGAACTTTATTTTCTTGAATTAATAAAAACTCTTCTGCAAGTTGGTCTATTA
>JAGLOT010000108.1 GCA_023137655.1 Nanobdellota archaeon
CATATTTTCCAGAATTAGGGACATTTTCCAAAATCCAATATTTTGTAACGCCCTTATTTATTTTCCAAGCAATAATTCTTAGATATGTTTTAATGAGTTCAATCCCTAATGATTTATCTGCTTTTCCAGCCTTATTTGAACCAGAAAAAGAAACACAAGGTGGACTCCCGATAATTATATCAGTATCAGGAACAACTTCATCTATTTTTTTTGGAGTATCTAAATTTAGAATATCGAGAAGTTCACATTTACAATTTGGATGATTTAAATCATGAGTGCGTTTTGCTGGTAACCAGTTATCCAAAGCAAAAACTACATTAAACCCTTTTTGTCTGAAACCTTCAGAAAAACCACCTGCACCACAGAAGAAATCTGCTACTGTTAACTTCTTTTTGACCATGATATATAGAAAATTTTGATCTTTTTAAACTTTGCGATCACATGTCTAGTGCTTTATCTATTATTTATGAAACTTTTACGAGAAAATTAACATTTACCAAAGAAATTATGGGCAAATTAACAGTATTAGAGTATATATTTTAATTAAAATAGTCTTCCCTTTCAAAAAAACTTAAATAATTAAAGATTATTACATATTTATGAAATTAATTACTAAACTAATTTTCATTTTTTTAACTTTATTAGCAATATATGGTGGACTTTATGTTTATTCTTTATCTCAAATAACTGTTCCAGATGTTCAATTAAACAGATTAGAAGATGTTAGTTTAACTGGTTTTGTAATTAGTGGGGGCATAATCGTTGCAAATAATGGTTTAGTGCCAGTAAAAATTGATAAAATCAAATATAATATTACTTTAGATTTTAATCAGAATAAATTATCAGACGGATATATTAGCGGAACTTGGATTAAACCAAATGAACAAAAAGAATATGATTTTTCTAATAAAATAAATTGGGTTCCAACAGTAAGTTTAGCTTGGGATATGATAAAGCCAGGATCAACTACTGCCACGATTAGGGGATTTGTTTATGTTGCTGATTTTAAATATTTAGAGTTTAAAGTCCCATTTCAACATCAAATTGATTTAGAAGAATATATAGAACAATTCGCAACTAATCTTTTAGAAACAGCAGTTAATAAAGTTAAAGAAACAGTTGAATCTGTTGGTGAAACTATTGGTGATTTAGCTAAGGGTGCTTGGAATGGTATCAAAGGAATTTTTTCTTAATTAAATCTTACAGGCCTTAGCAGGGCCAATGCCCTTCAAAGAAACAAGAGAATTATAACTCATACTCTTAACATCTTTCTTTAACAAAGAACTAGATAACTCTAAGACATTAACGCCTTTATAGCCCTTCTCCAACAACACAGATAACAACTCCACCTTAGATAAGACCTCAACGCCCCGTTCCATAATCTTCTCACGTGGTTTATCAACATAATCTTTAAATTTCATATAAATAAGATATTTAGTTTTTTAATAATATTTACCCATAAAACATTGGAAGACTTACGAGAATAACTAAAAGATTTCCGTAAACCTTAAAGAAAGCTTTATAAATTTGATAATCATAAAGAAAATAAGATGTTAAAATATGCTGAAAAGTTTTTCAAAATCTTCACAAACTTACCAGATGAAGAAAGAAAAAATCCAATTGTTATTATAGAAGATAAACCAGTAAGTTGGAATGTGGCATATGACCATATTAATAATGAAACTAAAAAAGGAGAAGAAATCCTTAATATACTCAATAAAATAGGTTTAATATGAATAAAGACGAAATTATAAAAAAAATAATTATAGAAAGAGTAAAAACAATGTCGCCTAATGTTAAGATTGCTTTGGGTTCAGATGGTAGGTTTTTAACGAGAGATGAGATTCTACAAGAAATAAAAACAAATACCTCTATAGGGGATAAAATTCTAACAATACAACTTAATTATCTTAAGGCACTTAAAGAAGGGATAGTTTAATGAAATCTTTATTTGTAAGACCTTGTCATGATGATGTTTTAGGTTATTTATCCTATTTTAGTAAGATTTTAGTAAGAGAATCTGAAAAAAGAGGAATAAAAACAATAAATAAAGAGAAAGAACAAGCAACTAATAAAATAATAAGTAACATAATCAAAAAACAGAAGCCTTCTTTTATTATGTTTAATGGTCATGGGGCTCCAGATTTAATTTGTGGACATAACAATGAAGTTCTTATTAATAAAGATAATTTTAAAGTATTAAAAAATAAATTAATTTATTCTTTATCTTGTAGTTCTGCTAAAATT
Source organism: Nanobdellota archaeon (assembly GCA_023137655.1). Lineage (GTDB taxonomy): Archaea > Nanobdellota > Nanobdellia > Woesearchaeales > BS150m-G63 > JAGLOT01. The sequence goes on from JAGLOT010000108.1 coordinate 2,248, forward strand.
TTAGGTAAAAAGATTGCAGATGAAAGTACTGCCTTTATAGGTTATGATTATGAATTTGCCTTAGGCATGGATACTAATTGCCAAACATCCGTATACAGAGATAAAATAGTTAAATTATTTTTAGACCCTTCTAATTTATTAGTTAGTTCAATTTTAAAAGGAAATACTGCAGAATTAGCTGTTATAAAGGCTAAGAAAGATATGAAAAGAAATATCTCTAAATTAAAGGCAGGAGTTTTACCGTATTCTAAGGATTATTTACCTTTTTTGTTTAATAATTATATGGCTCTTTCTGTTAAGGGTGATAAGTTAAAAACTATTTGAAAGTTTAGATTTCAACTTAGAACTAATATCTTTAGAATATATCCAAATTATGCCTTCTTTTAATTGTGTTATCTTACCACTTTCTTCTAAATAACTTAATATTAAATTAAGAGTAGGACGTATTATTTTTTTACTTAATCTTCTATCTATTTCATTCTTGGATAATGGATTTTTTGCTTTCTTAATTAAAGTTTCAACATTTAATATAGTGTCTAATCTTGGATAGTGTAATACCATAGTTTCACCCCCATATAAGTTTATACTATTTGTAAATGTTTGCATAAAAGAGAATTAATTTTAAGTTTATTTTCAGAATCAAAG
>JAGLOT010000109.1 GCA_023137655.1 Nanobdellota archaeon
ATTTAAAGTAAATAAATACAACAAGTCCCATGAAGAAGAATGCTAATAATAATGAAATGAAGGTTTCTTTAAAGAAGCTTTCTCCAAGAGAGCTGCCCATTTGTTCTGTGCTATAATCCCCTAAAGAACCCAGCTTTCCTTCTAAAGATAAAATTAATAATTTTGTATCATCTCCCGTTAAATCTGTATCAATTATAATTCCTGTTTGAGTTCCGGCTTTTGATAATGATCTCACAGTCAAATCTGCAGGGTAAAATTCATTTGATAATGCCGATTCTAAATTATCTAGATTTACTTCAGCAGTAATTGGGATTGTAATTGTAGTTCCACCTTTTAATGAAACTGCCTTATGAACAAAATCGCCTGTTTGTGCTACTTGCACTCCAATAACAATAAATGCTGCAATCAATAGAACAATTGGTATAATTAATAATTTAGCATAGTTTTTATCATAATAATTAAGTATAGAATTTCTCTTTCTTCCTTTTCGTACTTCAGGAATAACATCTTCTTTAGGACCTATAGAATCTGTTTTTACTACTTTTTGAACCTTATGAAGACGAAGTCTTCTTTCTCTTCTAGACATAATTTAAAAATATCAAGTATTTATTAATAAACCTTACTATTTATTAGCTAAAATATGGCCTGAATTAAATGACTAAAGAAATGCCCGCCATCAAAAAATGGCAATGGAATCATATTGAATATGAATAGAAACATATTAATTTTTTTAGTTAATGCCCAAAAGTGAGCTTCTGTTCTTGTTAACCCGGTTTTCTTCTTTAATACTAAAAATGCTACACCCCAAATTAACAGATTAACTAAAGGTCCTGCAATTGCAATCCCTGCAGATTGAAAATATGGAACACTTCCAGACCAGGCAACATAAGCTGGTACGAAGAAGATAAATCAAAAATTAAGTAATTTCATTACTAATCCTATGGCTAAAAATAAATAAGCTGCATTAAATGTTGCTGTGGCACCAAAAGCAATAGCTGTAAATTTATGTCCAAACTCATGTAGAATTACTGCAGGTGCTGTAACCATAACTGCAAACTTAAAATCATCCCAATTAAAGTTCTTTTTATAGTAATTAATAGGGTCATAAGCATGTCCTGGCTTCTTAAAAACATCTTTAAAGATGAATCCCATAGCTAAAGACATAATTACAATATCTAAAATTTCGTGGAAATTGAACATTTTTCGTTATATTAAGCTAAAACTTTAAATAATCTTCTACCTTTAAAAGCTTTATGACTGAAATAATCGTTTTTTTATCTGGAAAGGGAAATAACTGGGCATACGTCAAGAAACTAGTAAACGACTTTAAGTGGGATAAAGTAATTATCGTCACAGATGACTTTAGAAATGAAATGCTTGACCTAAAAAGTGATGCTGAGATTATTAGTATAAACCCTGAGTTAAGTCTTGTTGATATGGCTGATGATTTAAAAGATAAACTTGAAGGAGAAATTAATGGTATAGAAGTCGCATTAAATTTTGTTTCTGGCCGTGGTAAAGAACACATGGCTTTAGTAAGTGCAGTCCTTAAATTAGGATTAGCAGTAAGATTTATAGCTTTAAAACCAGGCGGCGTTGAAGAGATTTGATGCTCTTCAAACTAATTGAAGAGATTTAATCCATTTGAAGTAATATTGATTTAGAAATTTGTTTTGCCATCGTAGGATTTTTTATAACTATCAATTTAGTTTCTATTTTCTCATTAACAATATCAGATAATTTATTTAAATCAAGATCCTCAATTGAAGTATTTTTCTTAAAAAACAAATCTAATGCCTTAACTATCTTAATAGGATATTCTGTTTGAAGAACTAAATCCCCATATACCCCAACATAATAACTTTTATCAAAAGAAGAAAGTGAAGAATTGATAAAAACTTTAACCCCTAATTTAGAATAAAATCTCCTCATATACTGATCCAATGGTGAATTACCTGTACTCAAAATAACCGATTTAATTTTCTTCTTTTGAATCTGGATTAGTAAATCTTTTTCCTTTTCTAAATGTAATAGCCCCTCCCATAAATGGGCTGCTTGATAACAAGTAAATTCTTTATTATCCCTATCCGATTTATTTATCCAATCATTCATAATCTCTTGCCAAAATTTAGTCAATTCATTAATTGAATTAAATGTAAAAACTGAAATTTCCCCATTAATTGAATCCATTTTTTTAGGTAATTTCTTTTTTAATTGTAATGTTTGATATAATTCATCTAAACACTTTTTGCTTTCAAACACCCACTGCTTATTAATAAGATATTTATTATCTTCTTTAATCAAAACTCCTTCAAGAACTAATTCCATAATCGCACACCTTACCCCTTGGAAAGTTACAGATTTAGCATATCTTTTTTTAATATAATTTGTTAATTGAATTATTTTCAAAGGATATTCTTTAGAAAGAATTGAAAATACTAAATTCTTCACACTATCTTTCTTCCCAAAAAGTAAATTTATACTAATTGCCATTAAAGTGTATGGTTTAATCTAACTTTTAAAGCTTTTGCTTTAATTTGAATTGAAGCACCCTTTTATCTAGAGTTTGAGACTTACTATCTCCATTAAAATAACTGGAGGAATTAAAATAATAGATTCAAATATAATTGGATATCTGGCAACACCTGTAGGGACAATACTAATGCTCCCTCAATTAATTAAATCCATCCAAACTAAACAAGTCCAAAATCTATCTTGGGGAATGTTATATTTATATTTACTTAATTGTATCTTATGGACAGAATATGGCATCCTTATCAATTCATTACCTATAATTATATGTGATTTTACTGCCCTAATAACTGGAGGCATTCTTTTTATAATTAAAATAAAATATAATTGATTTAAAAAATAAATTATTCTTTAT
>JAGLOT010000011.1 GCA_023137655.1 Nanobdellota archaeon
TTACCCATAATATAAAGTAGCATAAATATGGATAGCGTATATTTCCTTCCAATCTTATCCGCAATAATACCTGTTGGCACTTCAGAAAATAATACTGCGATAATTAGAATTGCTTCAAGAGAAACTACTTGAAAAGTGTCTAACCCTCTTGAAAAGTAAAATAGAGTTAAAATTGGTGAAAAGAAGAATAATGATTTAAAAAAATACACCCATTTAATCTTAGTAATATTATCCATAACATGAAATTAAAGAATTATATTTATATTTGTTTCTAAAAATTAAATTAACTTTGGTGTTTGTTTAGTCTTCATTGCTAAAGGAATTAATATTGTTAATACTAATAAAAACAAACCTGTAGAAATCAAAACAATTTTTAACCCCCAATTATCACTTGAAAAACCAAATATTGCAGAAAGTATAACAAAACCCAATCTAGAAAACATACTACCTACAGACAATACTGTTGCCCTTTCTTTTGATTTAGTTATTTTATTAATATAATCTCCAAGAACTGGTGAAATAAATCCCCTAACAAATTCTCTAAAAAAGAAAAACATAGCACCCCACCAAACAAATGAAATACCAACCCCCAAAAAAGTTATAACTAAAAATATTGGTATAAAAATCAAAGATTTAAACACACCTAGTTTATTTTCTATTTTATGTGCTTTTAAAGAAGCTATACCAGTAAAGATTGCAAATATAGCAAATACAACCCCATACTGGGGTAAGGGTAAGTTAGTGGCCCTAAAATATGGCTGATATATCATAAATGCAATATTGGATATACCCAAAATAATAAACATATAGGTGAAAATTTTTAATAAACGACTATCTTGAACAGATCTCTTAATTATAGAACCCATTTGTTTTAGTTCTTGTTTTAGGGTTTGATTTTCTATTAATTTATGTCTCTTTGGTTCTTTAAAACTTAAACTTAGGAAGGATAGCAAAACATGACCTATCAAAGTTACTAAAATTGTAAACTTAACACCTGAGGAAATAGCTAATGCTGCAAGTAATGAAGATATAATTACAGCTATTTCCCCATAGAATCTTGATTTCCCATATATTTTCTTAAATTCTTTTTCCCTTTTTAATTCCAATAAAGAATCATATAATAATGCCTCATTTGCACCAGATAAAAATGCTATTGCTAATCCAAGTAAAATATGAGCTAAAATAAATAAATAATAACTATTTGCAGTAAACAATACTGCTATAGAACTTGCCTGTAATAAAGAACTTAAAATTATAGAATTCTTCCTTCCAAATTTATCTGCAAAATAACCAGATGGAATTTCAAATAAAAATATTGTTAATGATCTAACCCCTATCATTATTGCTATTTGCCCTAGAGAAAAACCAAATTCTTGAAAATAAAAGACTATGAATGGTAAAAATAAAGAAAACTGATCTAAGAACTGATAAGCATAACATTTCCTGATATTGTGTTTAACTTTATTAAATAACATAATCTAAAATTAGCCAACTTTGTTTATATTATTTTCTAATTACTTGTAAAATAAAGTATACTTGTATTCTTTCAATATATTAACTGTGCTGATTCTTTGAATAATAATTGAGAATTCATTTATTAACTCCTGAATAATTTCTTTTTTCATCTTTGATTAGAAAGATTAATAAAAATATAAAAATAATTAAACAAATGGAACCAATATTTGAATACATAGACTCAAAATTAAGAAAAAAACCTTGGAGTAATCATCTATTTAACTATGGACCACCAGGTAGTCTAGATTATTCAATTAGCCAAATGGAAAGTGAAACTTTTACAGAACCTACGGTATCCTCTCCAGAAGCAATGGGAGAAAGTTCAATGTTGTATGGGGGTCTTACATCATTATTAGATAATGATTATGGTCTGGGCTATGAATCTACCATATTTATACAAGACCCTGTAGATACACCAACATTCCAAGGAGATATTACAGATACTTTAACTTATTCCCCTTACGCTCAACCAACTGCTGAAACTGCTTTAGCAGAAAGTTATAGTCCATCTCCTTTAGTTTCTTCTACCTCTGAATTAATTTCTGCTTCAGAATATGCAGAATCAGAAAATTACTCCGCCTCTGGAGGATTTGAATATTCAGATAGTGGAGAAAATGGGTATTCTGATGGAAGTTCTGACTCTGGTGGAGATAGTTCGGGTGGAGATTCAAGTGGAAGTGAATGAACAAAATAAACTATGAATCTAACATTAAAAAGTTCTATTGGCTTAAATTCCTTCAAGGCTTAGACTTACTTGTAGCAGTCTATGTACTATTTATGTTAGCTAATAAAATTTCTATGACTCAATTAATGATTCTAGAAACAATATTAATTGCAGTTGTTCTATTAATGGAAGTCCCCTCTGGGGCATTCGCTGATTTATATGGTAGAAAAACATCTTTAGTAATATCTATGTTTTTGGCCAGTATTAGTTTTATATTATTTGGTTTTGGAAGGACTTACTTTGTATTTCTGATTGCACAAATTTTAATGGCTTTAAGTTGGGCTGCAGAAACAGGTGCAGATTCAGCATTAATCTATGATTCTTTAAAAGAACATAAAAAAGAAAAACAATTTTCAAAAATATTTGGTAAGGGGGGATTTATTGTTCAAATTACTTGGGCTGTTGTAGGGCTAATAAGTGTATTTTTAGCAATAAAATTAGGTTACAGGCCATTATTCTTTATAACTGCAGGAATCTGGTTAATAGGTGGTTTTATAGCATTAACATTCAAAGAACCTCCAATACATAAAACATCTAAAGACAGAAATTATTTCAAACATTTAAGGGAAGGAGTAAAATTCAGCTATCAACATAAAACTGTTAAAAATTTAATAATTTATTATGGAATGTTCGCTGCATTTACTCATTTAGCATGGTTTTTAATTCAGCCATATTATGATTTTAGTACATTACCTAAATATTTCACAGGAATTGCAATGTTCTTATACTTTGGAATTTGTAGTTTGGGTTATTTATTTGCAGAAAAATTTGTTAAAAAAATTAAAGAAGAAAGAGCTTTATTGGTTTTATTATTAACTTGCGCAATATCTTTTATTGGGTTCTTTTTCATCAATAAATTTCTTGGTTTAATATTAATCGCAACCATGTCTTTTGCATCTGGTGTAAGAGATGTCGTAGTATTAAATGGCATCAACAAACATACAGATTCCAGCCATAGAGCAACTGTAATATCTGTCCAAAGTGTTTCAAAAAGTTTAATGTATGCTATATTTGCCCCATTACTAGGTTATTTCACAGATATTTTCACAGTAGAAGCAGCATTTTTACTAATGGGAATTAGTTTATTCATATTCTTTTTATATTACTTATTTTTATCAATAAAAAAGAGGAAAGATGTTTTATGAACAAATTTGAAAAAAATATCAAACTAATTAATTGGTATAATTTCTTTAGTTTGGGTAAACTAATCATAGTAGTAGAAGCACTTTTCTTTATTGCCGCAGGATTATCATTTAAACAGTATCTTTATCTTATGGCTATATGGACAGTTCTAGTTAACTTATTAGAAATACCAAGTGGGGCTTTTGCAGATTTACTGGGAAGAAAAAAGGCACTATTAATTGGGCAAATAGCTGGGTTAATACAAATAATAGTTTACACATTTGCAAGTACATTCTCTGTCTTCTTAATGACGAGAATATTTGCAGCCATATGCAACAGCTTTCAGAGTGGAACTGATTCTGCGTTATTATATGATTCTGCTAAGAAATTAAAAAAAGAAAAAGAATTCAAAAAAATGAATAGCCATAGATGGTTCTTAAAATTCTTGGGGTGTGTGGTATTTTTCCCACTTGGAGCTTTCTTATTTTCAATTAATTTCAGACTTCCAGTTTATGCCTCCATACCTTTAATGGTTACATCCATAATAATAATCTTGAATATGTCTGAAATAAAAGGCAAGAAAGGCAAATTTACTCTAAAAAAACATACTAAACATATGATTGAATCAATTAAATTTGTATTCAATAACAAATTTGCAAGACTAATTGTCTTTTTTTCATTAACTGTAATCCCTTTATTAGCTTATTCTTATTCTGCATCTTCTGTATATTACAAAAATATCTTAATCCCCATTTCATTAATTGGAGTTGTTGGTGCTGTAAGCTCATTAATACAAGCAATAGCCTCAAAGAAATCCCATAAAATTGAAAAGAAAATTGGTGAAAAAACATCATTATTCTTAACACCTTTCTTATTCATAATATTCATAATACTGCATGGATTGCAAATCCCTTACATGGGAGTTATTTTTGCTCTAATCTCTGTATTTCTAGCAATATATTTCCAAGTAACTATGGAAAATTACTTACATGGCCATATTAAATCAGAACATAGGGCAACTGCACTTTCTGTAAACAATCAAATTAGCCTATTGTTGGGTGGAATATTGTTTGTAATACTTGGCAAAATAGAAACTGGAATCTCTTTTGGTGCAACATATATTTTTGGAGCCTTAATTTCACTGATAATTCTAATCCCTTTAGTATTCTATGCCTTGAAATACTTTAAAGAAAGAAAATAAAAAGCGGAGAGAGGGACTCGAACCCTCGATCATCGGGTTGCAGCCGATTGCCTTAGCCACTTGGCCACCTCCGCAAAAAAGTGGAACTTTTGAATGGAACCTGTAGAATTTAGAATAAATTCTGGTGACTCCACACGAACTTAATCAAAAAAGAACTCTAATACTTTAAAAGCTTTACTTTTTTCCCTTAGAACTCATCTTCTGCAGCATCTTCTTGATATCTTCCAAATCCCTCTGCATATCATCTACTTCCTTAGCAGATTTCCTATCTATCTCATAATCATAAACAGCCGTCTTTCTATCCCTTTCAGAAGTCCTATTCTGACTCATTAAAATAATAGGTGCTTGAAACGCCGCTAAAAATGATAAAAACAAATTCAGTAAAATAAATGGATATGGGTCCCACTTATACTTTGCAATTAAAAGAATATTAACAAACATCCACAATAAAAGAAGTAAACTTAAAATTATGATAAATTTCCAACTACCCGCCCATTTAGTTAAATTATCTGCAGCTTTTTGCCCAAGAGTACGATTTTTATTATGGGGCAAATCATGGAAACAAATATTCCTACCAATCTTCTTTTTTACTGACATACCTTAAACACCTCTTTTAGATATAAAAATATTTCTTTTTGAACCTAATGGAAAAATCTTTTCTTTTGTAAAGAGTCTATGCTCTTTTCTTTTGTAGAGAACTTATGTTCTCTTCTTTTGTAAAGAGTTACACTCTTTTCTTGACTACAAAAAACGCATGATCCTTTTCATATGGTTCTAATTTCCTATAATCTACAACTGTAGTTCTCTGATTCAATTCATCCATTACTTGTTTAAATATAACACCTGGCTTCTTGGTCACATCAATACTTCTCGCCTTTAAAGACAATAAACCAAATCCTCCAGGTTTCAAAAACTTATCATAATTCTTAAAAAATATTCTTACCTGATCCCTTTGTGCAATATCTTGAAATAATACATCCACCTGAGGAATTTCTGCATATTCTTCAACGTGATTTGCACTTGCTAAGAATGGAACAATATTTAATCTTTTTTCCATCATAAAATAAAAATCTCTCATAACTCTTGGAGCTAGGTCAACTGCAAATATAGTACCTTTAGTACAAATATCTGATAAATGGCTTACTGTAGTCCCAGATGCACTCCCTAGATAAAGAATTAAACTATCCTCTTGAATTCCTGTCTGAGAAATTCCCTTCATCATAGCAGCACCTAATTTACTTCTTTCTGGTGCCCATTCCCTAAATTGATTTGGCCCTTCCTTATAATGTCTTTCACCATAAACTTTCTGACCTTTAACCATATTAAGAGTATAAATATTCTTATATTTCCCTTGTTTTTTACAATATACTCCAGGGAATTTTTTATTAAGAAGTTCCATTAGTATTTCACCTCAAATTTATCTTCAAGTGCTTTTTTTAGTTTTTTACCAATAAACTCTCCTTTAAAATAATCAACTTTAACAGCAATAGCTATTTTATCTGCCAAAGTTCTTGCTCTTTTACCGTGATCTTTCTGTTTTGCCTGTGCAACCAAAGGATGTTGAACTAACATTCCGTGTCTTGGTGGTCTTGCACCAGTTCTAATATGTCTAAATAGTGCTTTCTCTGCACCCAATACTTGAATTGTAGATGCCGGATATTGAGATAACCGCTTTAAACTACCAGCTTTAGCTAATAATTTTCCACTTAGCATTACACCAACAACTTCTAAAAGATTAGGGCAATGTTTTCTCATCTTAAATTCCATATATTTTTTCATATCATTAATAATCGCATAATTATCTCTTGCCTGCTCTGCAAGAATCATTATAGGTTCCAAATCTTCCCTGCTCAAATCAGCACCAATACTATATTTAGCGTGAATTTCCTCAAGTAAAGTTTTTTTATCCTTTCTAAGAATTAAATCTGAAAACTTTTCCTGATTAGTCATCCATTTCTCAAATTCTGGATTGTATAATGCATACCATTCTCTCAATCTTGTAACTAGCATATTACCTGTTTTTTCTAAATCATCAATAGCATTAACTGCATTAATTATAAGATTATCATCATTAACAGAATCTTTCAAATCTTTCCTTAGTTTATTTAAACATTTTTCCCTTAACTTTTCAAAAGCCATATTAGTACTTATCCTACTTGTTTTAAAAGCTTTTTTGTTTTATGAGGCGGCTGGTTCTCAAAAAACTTATTTAACAATATATATTACTATTTAAATAGAGAATCTCATCTCCGAAAAGTTAATAAACCTTTATTAAGAAATTAATATTTATGTGTGCTCACCATTTATTAAAAAGTCATGATTTGGAATTTATTTGTCCATATTGTAGAACAGAACTACATGAACATGAATGGAACTCTGAATTTAGTGTTTCTAAACATTATAAATGTACCAGCTGTAATAAATGTAAGAAAAAGATTTGTATAACTGTAAATTTTCACGGTTCTGGCCACGATAATTGGAGAGAAGAGAAAAATCTATCTCAAATTAATTCTGAAGAAAAGCTTCAAAAATATGAAAAAGTTAAAAAATCAAAGGAAATTGCAAAAGAAAATCAACCTCTTGAAAAATTAGTAGCTTAATTTATTTTAGTTCCTTTAAAATCTTCACCATCAATTAAATGTTTAAGATTTATTAAATTCTTACCATTAACAATAAAAACATTCATATTATTATTTTTTGCTTCTTTACTGGCAACAGGATCAAAAGGAATATTTGCCCCAGGAATCCAATCATTTCTAATTAAAGATAAATAATTATTCCAATTTAATTGTACAAATGGTTTTGCAGTTTTATATTTCTTAGGATCTTTATTATAAACATAATCAATATTTGTCATATTAATTATTTTTTCAGCCTTAAATTGTTTTGCTAGCATAACTGCATCATAATCTGTTGAAAATCCAGGTTTCCAACCAGCTGCAATTAAAACTTTTTCTTTAAAATTCTTAATCTTCTTTGTAGGATTAATAATAATTTCAGGATAGGAAAATTCATGTAATAAAATTTGTATAAGTTTTGCATTGAGCTTAGTTGCTTCAATACCCAATAAATCTAATTCTGTTGGTGTTATGTTAACTAATTTCTTAATACTTGCACCATATGTTCTGCAGGTTTTTCCGCCACCACAAACAATAATAAATCTTTTACCATTTGCAATTTCTTCTTCAATAAAATTTCTAAAATTAGCTAAATACTTCTCATCAATTTTATTTGGAACAATGAGCGAACCACCTAATGACAAAACAATAATTTCTTCTGCCATTTTATTCCTTTAAAAGAATCTCAATTATCTTACTATATGCAGGTCTTGATATTAATACACCTAATGTTGTACCGATGATGGTTGTTAATGCAAATCCTTTAAGCAATCCTGCACCAGCACCTAATAATGGAATCATTGCAACAACTGTTGTTAAATATGCCCCAATAATAATAAAGAATGCCATTTTCATCCTTGTTTTCCAATCATACATTTTTGATTGTTTATTTTTAAGGGTTTCATCTGCTAAAATAATCTGATGATCAATTCCTGTACCTACTGCAATTAAAATACCTGCAATAGCTGCTAAATCTAAATCCCAACCAATTATAGCTGCAACACCTAATATCAATAATACTTCACTCATTGTGATTAATATCATTGGTATAACCACTTTAGGAGTTCTATATTTAATAGAAATAATAAATGCAATTGCAACAACTGCTAGTAATGCAATCAAAACAGATTCTTGAACAAATTCATATCCTAATGCGGGTGAAATTACATCTACCTTTGCAATATCTAATTTTACAGGTAATGAACCAGTTATCATAACTGTTTGTAATCTTTTCATTTGGTCTAATGAATTAACAATAGCTTCCTGTTGTGTTGAACCCATACCTGAGCCAGATATGGAAATATCAGTTACTGCCCTACCTTTCAAGTCAGCACCAACTTTAAGAACATCTACTTGGGCATCATCTAAAAATAATTCTAAATCTTTACTTAAATATTCTTGGCCGTTTTCGCCCATTACAATTTCTAAATCTTGAGTTAAATCTGCTTGTCTTTGTGCTGCTTCAGGCCTTAATGAAATACTAAATCTAAATCTACAAGCATATCCTCCGCTTTGGATTGGTGAACATCCAGAAGATGGATCAATTCCAGAACAATCTGCACTTCTACAAACATAAGTAATATCTTTTTCTCCACCAGAGAAAACTACATCTTCACCAATCTTTGCTTCAAATTTACCTTGTTCTGATAACAAAGTTCTAACTTCATCTTCTGTCATTCCTGCAACTTCAGCAAGAATATATTGATTTCCGGATAGGTCATTTGCTTGTCTAACTATAACATCGCTAATACCATAAACATTTAATCTTTCTTTCATATTTGCTATGGTAATTTCCATAACATCTGCAGTTACTTTTTCTTCTGGTGATAACAATACTCTTGTTCCCCCTTGTAAGTCTAATCCTTTTCTTATATTATTAGTAGGTGCATCATAAACTCTTAAACCAATATCCTCTGTTCCGATTTCAGTTTTAATTGTTTTATTAACTAGAATTGTTTCTTCAACTTCTTTTTCAACTTCTATAATTGAACCATTAATAGTTTCATTAACTAGAATTGTTTTTGTAATTATTTTCTCAACTTGTTCGCCAAGAACTTCTATATTATACAATGGCTTAGTTTTAAGTAAATAATCACCTTCAGTAGTTTTTATGGTGATGGTTCTATTGGAGGTTAATGCACTTACAACAGACTCATAATCTTCAATCCCTAAAATTTCTTGATTATTGATAAATAAAATTCTTTCCTTACCCATTGGTGTGGATGTTGGGGGTGGACTTTCAATACCTGCAATACTTGCAGAACTATTCATAACAACAGATCTAACAGTAACACCTTTAACCCAAGGGTTTGGTGATATAGCTACAACTGCTAAGATAATCATTGCCAAAAGCAACATTACTCTAAAATTTGTAAATATTTGTTTTGCCTTACTCATTTTTGCTTCCTTGCTAAGTATATTCTTAGAATCCCTACATTTTGTATCCAAGTATTAATCAGGTCTACTATTAACCCAATTAAAAGTATAATCATAATTTGTCTGATTGTATCTGATTGTGAAAAAATTAATGCCAATGTTACAACTGCAATTGTTGTTGCACTCATGGTTAATCCTGTGCTCATTGCACCCATTAATCTTTCAAATACTGTTCCTTCTGTTCTTTTCACTAATCTTGTTGTTAATAATATATCAGTATCCACAGAGTAACCAATCAACATTAAAAATGCTGCAATACCTGCTGTTGATAATCTTAATCCCATTAAATCTATAATTGCTAATGTAATAACAATA
>JAGLOT010000110.1 GCA_023137655.1 Nanobdellota archaeon
ATTCAATATTGCGTTTTGACTCTAATTTAAATTCATATGTGGTATCTAATCTTAATTTTGGATTAACTGGTATAGATAAAAGAATGTATTATACAATTAAAGATAAAACAAAATCAAATATATTGGAAAATGATATTGTTTATGGGGATTCCAAGATATATTTTAATGTACCTTATGATAATAAAGACCAAGATAAGATATTAGAATTTTGTTTTAGTCACAATGAAAAAGATTTAATTTTAAGCCAAGGAATTTGTAGGGATATTCGTTTAAAAACAGGTAATGAACTATTTAAATTAAGGGTAGAACCTAAAAGTTTGTTTTTTTCATCAAATATATATGAATCCGATACTCAAAAATTAACTTTAATTAATGAAGGTATTGTTGAAATAAATAGGCTAACTTTTATTAGTGGAATAATTAATGATAGGCTTAGTGTAGCTATCTATGAGATTGATAATCCTAATTCAGAACTAAGTAGTCTTAAAGGCCAAACTGAAAAGGCATATGATGTTGAGGGTTTTTTTTATGACCTTGAAACATATCAAGATACACTATCCATTTGTGCCAAAAAATGGACTGAATATAGAGATTGTACTGATGCATTTTTGGAAGTAAAAATACCTATAAAATACACATCCATTCAATAAATGAGGAATAATGAAATTTAAACTATATTATTGGTTATTATTGATTATATTATTGTCTTCTTCAGTATCTGCAATATCTGATTTTACAATTACTCCCCAATATAACCCTTATACTGTGGCATGGGGGAATTCTGTCAATACAAAAATATATGTTCAGTGTCATAATGTAGTTTGGGCATGTAAATGTCAAGCAAAAGTTGAGGGTGGGAGTTATTCACCCATTAAATCTGTTAGTGCGAATGGGGGAGAAAATTCTTTTATCATGTCTCCCAAAACAGCTCCAAGTTGCGGTATAGATGATATTCCACAAAGTATAACTGTTAGGTGTAATGATTTTATATATTCAGAGTATGGCTATGATTATACAACAATTACAATTGAATGGCCTACAGCTTCACAAGAATCTACTTATAATTCTGCGAGTTCAAAGATCTCTTCTGCTTCAAGTAAAATAAATAGTGCTTCAGCAGCAATAAGTGATGCAATCTCTGCAATAAATAATGGTAAATCTTATGGCTCCTCTTGTGTAGGTGTAAGTCAGGCAGAAACATATCTGCAAACCGCACAATCAAAAAAGACTTCTGCTTCTAGTACATTAAGTTCTGCAAATAGTTATTGGTCATCATGTAGCTATACTAATGCAAAAAACTATGCAACCAATGCAGAATCAACAGCTGAAGATTCAATTGATTATGCTAATGATGCAAAAGATTCAGCTCAAGATGCGATAAATGAATATGATTCCAATATGAATGAAGCAATATCTGATATTTCAAGTGCAAAAAGTGTAATAGAAAGTGCTCAGATGGCTATTGATGGGGCTCAGGACTTAATCGAGCAAGCAAAAAGTAAATCTTCTTGTATTAAGGTGTCAAATATTGAAATTCAACTGGCAACCGCTGTAGAAAGTATTTCAAATGCAGAAAGTTCTAAAAATTCAGCAGAATCTTATAAATCTAGTTGTAGTTTTGCTCAAGTAGGTTCATATACAACCTCTGCTGAAGTTGATGCCAATAGTGCTCGTGAGATTGGATTGAGTTCCAAACAGAATATCATTGATTTATTGGCAGAATATGACCTTCAAAAAGAGAATTCAGATATTGAATTAAATAATGCTGAGCAATTAATAGATGGTGCAAGAACAGAAATTGATAAAGTTGAAACCAAATTAAAGATTAGTGAAACAACCTCTTGTATTGAAGAATTAGGATTAGCCAGTGCTACCACATTAAAATCTGAGGCTGAATCTTTTTTAAGTTCAGCAAACGAAGAATATACATTAGCTAAATCTAATTATAATACTTGTGATTTTGATGCTTCTATTTTGAATTCTCAACATGCACAAGAATTTGCAAATAAGGCTAAACCAAAAGCTACTGCCTCATCAAATAAAATAGATTTAATCTTAGAAGAAGTTCAGAGTATGAAAGACCTTATAGAAGATGAATTGAATAAAGTAAAGAATAAGATTGATACAGCTGAAAATATAGATAATACTATAGGAGTATTATTGGAGACTCATCCAGAAGAAACATTGGGTAAAAAATCATTTTCTGAGGCAAAAGCCAAAAGAGAACAAGGAAGAGAGAAAATAAGAGCTGCTAAAACGGATTATGAAAAAGCTGGAACTGATTTTGGTTCTGGAGATTGTAGTAAAACTAGTAATACCATTAAATCAGCCCTTGATTATGCAACCGAGGCAGAACAAATTATTACAGATTCTCATGCGTGGATTACACTTAAAATTCAAGAAGCCGGAGATTGTGCAAATAGGATTAATAATGCAAATGCGGAAATGAATAAACTTTACTTTAAAAGCGAATATGGGAGAGTTTTTCTTGTAGATTCTTTAGATAATCTTATTAATTTATCATCTAAACATATGAATTTAATTCATATTAGTAATTTACAAAGTGAAGTTAGAGAAGCAGGAACCCAATCTTTAATTAATTTAGATAAGGCCAAATTAAGATTGGATGAAGGGAATTTTGATGATTGTGTAATTTTGGCGGAATCTGTAAGAGATAGTGCTGTAGAAATTAGAAGAAAAAGCGAAGAAGCAGTTTCTGAGATAGCCAAAGATATGCAAAACATTATTCCTATTTTGATTGAAACATATACTGAACAAAACAAAGATACAAAAGAAGTGATAACTAGTAAAAGTAAGTATGTAGTTACAAATGGGGGAAATATTGAAATTGCTACCACTAAAGCAAGAGAAAATA
>JAGLOT010000111.1 GCA_023137655.1 Nanobdellota archaeon
TAATATTTTCATGTAAACAAGAACTTAAATTAACAAATGAGTTAAAGAAAACTGCATTTTCAATTTATGAAAAATATGATATAAAAATATTATCAGTTACAAATTATTATTGTTTAAGTAAAGATCAACTTATTAAAAAAGATATCCTAAGACATTCCTTGTATATAGTAGAAAAAGAACAAGCTATAAGAAATCTTATCTTTTTAGCTTTATTTTACTTTAAATATCAGAAAGAATTCAATACTCAACATTTAATTTTAGATAATTTAAAATTAGTTTTAAATGGGAAAAATATTAAAGGATATCCATCATATAATGAAATTAAAGAAAGAGCAGAAGTGTATAATATAAAATTAAAATGATATCTGAATTTAATCAAATAAATGAATTATTTAAAGAAATGGGTGAAATAATAGATTCTCCAATTAATATTTTTGTTATTGGTGGTGCAGTTTTACTTTATCAAGGGTTAAAACCAGTAACAAAAGATATAGATATAGTTGTTGAAACAAAATTGGAATTCTTGAATTTACAGAAATTTTTAAAAAAGATAGATTTTAAGACAGAAATTCCAGGAAAAGATTATAATCATATGAACTTAAGTCAAATATTTAAAAGAGATGATTTTAGGATAGATTTGTTTCAAAAGAATGTTTGTGGTGGATTTTCTTTATCCGATGGAATGATTAAAAGAGGAAATTTGATATTAGACTTAAATAATCTTAAAGTGTTCCTTGTTTCTAATGAAGATATATTTCTTTTTAAGACTATGACTGAAAGAGAAGGGGATTTAGAAGATTGTATAAGTTTAGCTAAGGGTGGTTTAAATTGGGATATTGTATTAGAAGAATTGCAAAATCAAATTAATTTGAGTAAAAAAGATGTTTGGATAACTTGGATTGGTGAAAGAATGGATTTGTTAGTTGATAAAGGGTTGGTTATTCCAATAATGAAAAAATTAGATAAATTAAGGGGTAATTTTTTTGATGCTCTTGAAAAATCACTTGAAGAAAATAAATAATATTCTTTTAAGTGCATATTTATTATACAGAGTTATTATAAGCTATATTGAATAAATGTTTTGACTAGAATGGTATTTAAGAAATTTATTTTTCTGAGCGTTCTATTTTCATAACTTTTTTACTTAAATGTACTAGTTCTTTAGCAAATCTTTTTTCATTATTATGGAATTTTATATCTTTAGAAATCCAATCACCTAAAATATTGAGGTCTCCCCCTGTAACACCTAAAAAAATACTCATATCAAATTTATTTTTCTTTTTCAAAATTGATAGTATTTTTTTAACATTTGATTTATAATTATCTAATGCAGATAATATAGATTTTGGATAGTTCTCAAGATGGTCTTTTAATTTGCCATGGTCTGGGCTTTCAGAATGTTTTAAGGAATTAATTAAATCATTGATATGTTCTAAGTTTTTAGCAACTTCAATTTCATCTTCTTGAATATCCAAATACCAATGCCTTATTTCATCTAAGTTTCTTATTATTGATTCAAGTAGGCCTTGTGCAGACCAAGAATCATTGTCTCTAGAAATACAATGATGTAATTTTTCAATTGCATTATTTATACTTTGCCAAGCATGTTCAACTTTATGAAATCCCATAATTAGATTATTAGAATGCTCTTTATATATTTTTTGTTTGATTTTATTGAGTAATCTTTAGTAAATTAAAAAGATTTTAGTTATACATTTTTAGAATTTCTTCAAAATTGAAAAGACTTTTTTAAAAATCTTTAAGATTTCTTCGAAATTAGAAAGATTTATAATCAATTTATTTCTAAGGTATGCAATGACAGATAGATATTTAGTTACAAGTGCATTGCCCTATGTGAATAATGTACCTCACCTTGGAACCATGGTCTGTGTATTGAGTGCAGATGTTTATGCTAGATACCTCAGGTTAAAAGGTGAAAATGTTATTTATGTTTTAGGAACAGATGAACATGGAACCACTGCAGAAGTTAAGGCAAAAGAAGAAAATCTAACGCCAAGAAAACTTGTAGATAAATACTTTAAATTACAAAAAGATGTTTATGATTGGTTTAATTGTAAGCCAGATGCATTTGGAAGAACATCTGATAAAGAGAATTTTGCAGTAACTCTTGATATTTATAATAAATTAAACAAAAATGGATTTGTTTTTAAGGATAATGTTGTGCAAGCATATTGCCCAAAATGTAAAAAATATCTTTCTGATAGATTTGTATTAGGCCAATGTCCACATTGTGATTATAAAAAAGCAAGAGGAGACCAATGTGAAAACTGTGGCAAATTACTAGATCCTTTAGAATTAATTAATCCTAAATGTTCTGTATGTGGTACAAAACCAGAAGAAAGAAGCACAGAACATATGTTTATTGATTTACCAAAATTAGAACCAAAATTAAAAGAATGGATTAAAGAACAATCTAAAAATGGAAATTGGTCTAAGAATGCAATTACTATGACAAATGCTTGGTTAAAAGAAGGATTAAGGCCAAGATGTATAACTAGAGATTTGAAATGGGGAATTCCTGTTCCAGATTTTAAGGATAAAGTATTTTATTCATGGTTTGATGCACCTATTGGTTATATTTCAATAACTAAAAAATGCATTCCAGATTGGCATAGCTGGTGGCACGATAATGATAATGTCAAATTAATACAGTTTATGGGAAAAGATAATGTTCCTTTCCACACAATTTTATTTCCAGCATCATTAATTGGTGCAGATGATAAATATACTATGCTACATCATATTTCATCTAATGAATATTTGAATTATGAGGGTGGGCAATTTTCTAAAAGTAGAAATATAGGTGTTTTTGCAACAGAT
>JAGLOT010000112.1 GCA_023137655.1 Nanobdellota archaeon
TAACTATTTTAAAATAGTCAAGAAAGTTTATTAAATTAAAATAAAGACTATGTACTTAGTTTGTAGATAAGTTCATAGTATTCACTAAAATACTTAAGAATCTAAATTTTTAAGTATCTCAATAAAGTTAAAATTTATGGGGTATAGAAATGAAATTTGATATAAAGAAAAAAGAGTCCCCTGCCAAAGGCAATTATAAAAAAGCAGATATGGATATAGCTTATGAATTTGCTAAAAAGTCCTATAAAGAATTTGGTTCTTTTCTGAAAGCAATTGTTTTATTTGGTAGTGTTGCAAGAAAAGAAAAGAAAACAGGTGATATAGATATTCTAATGATAGTTAATGATGTTAATACTGGATTATCTGAAGAAATGGTTGAAGCCTATAGGGTAATTGTTGAAAAAATAATTAGTACAACATCTAATAGATTACATATTACTACACTTAAATTTACTAATTTTTGGGAATATGTTAGAGGGGGAGATCCTATTGGCATGAACATGCTGAGAAGTGGAATACCTTTAATTGATTCAGGATTCTTTGAACCTATGCAGCAACTTTTATTGCAGGGTAGAATAAGACCAAGCCAAGAAGCAGTAATGGTTTACATGAATAGGGCAAAGAAAGTAACTCATAATTCTAGGTGGCATTTAATGCAAGCAACTCTTGATTTGTATTGGGCAGTTATTGATTCAGCACATTCTGCGATTATGTCTTCGGGTGAATTACCACCTAGTCCAGCAGATGTTTCAGGAGTTTTAGATAAGGTATTTGTTCAGAAAGGTTTTTTGGATAAAAAATATGTTAAGCAAATGAAAACATTTTATGATTTATCTAAAAATATAGTTCATGGAAATGTAAAAAGGATAGAAGGAAAAGATTATGATTCATATTCAAAGATGGCTTATGAGTTTGTTGAACAGATGAAACAACTTGTGGAAAAAAGTCATTACAAGAAATAATTAGGTGAAAAAAGATGATAAATGAAGAAACAAAAGAATCTATACCAAATGAAGAAGTAGAAGAACCCTTACAGGAAGAAGATACTAAATTAGAAGAAGTTAAAGAAATAGTAGAAAATCTAGAATCTTCAACAGTCGTAGAAGACACAAAATCTTCAATATTAGTAGAAGACTCAGAACCTTCAACCATAGTAGAAGACACAAAGTCTTCAATATTAGTAGAAGACACAAAATCTTCAATGTTAGTAGAAGAAAAACTTAAGGGGTCAGGAGATATAAAACCTAAGAGAGAATTAGCCGAAAAGTTAATTCTTGGTGGCGGAATAGAACTTATACATTTCAAGGTAGTTGATTTACCTTCAATGGTTATAATTAAGAAAATGGTGGGTAGTTATGTAAGAAAATTTACTGATAAAAATGATAAATTCGAGAAATTAGTTCTTACAGCAGAAAATAAAGGTAAGAAGATTCTTGCAGAATTAACTATTGACGGAAAAACTACTAAGGCAGAAGAAGAAGCAAATAATGTATTTGTTGCATTGGACAAAGTCTTGAAAAGTTTTTAATTTATTTACTTATTTTAATCGTGTAATCAATTTGAACAGAAATACTTATAAATTACTTTTAGTTCTTGAGCAGTATGGTAAAAGAAACTAATTTGGGGATAACTGTAGGAAAACAGGAAAACTTCTCAGAATGGTATACACAAGCTATTCAGAAGGCAGAATTAATCGAATACACAGACGTATCTGGATGTTTAATTTTAAGGCCTGGAGCTTATGCACTATGGGAAGGAGTTAGAGAATATTTTGACAAATTAATCAAAAGAGATGGAGTCAAGAATGCTTATTTCCCCTTACTAATACCTGAAAAATTATTGAATAAAGAAAAAGAACATGTTGAAGGCTTTTCACCTGAAGTAGCATGGGTTACACATTCTGGTAAAACTAAATTAAAAGAAAGATTAGCTATTAGGCCTACATCTGAAACTATTATGTATGAGTCATATAGGAAATGGATAAGATCCTGGAAGGATTTACCTTTAAGATTAAATCAATGGTGTAATATTATAAGGTGGGAATTTAAGAATCCTGTACCTTTTCTGAGAACAAGAGAATTTCTGTGGCAGGAAGGACATACTGTTTTTGCAACTAAAGAAGAAGCGGAAAAAGAAACCTATCACATATTGGACTTTTATGAAAAGGTGTTTGAAGATTTAATGGCAGTTCCAGTTCTAAAGGGATTGAAGTCTGAGAAAGAAAAATTTGCAGGTGCAGTTTATACCTTAAGTGTTGAAACTGTATTACCTAATGGTAAAGCAATTCAAGCAGGAACCTCACATCACTTAGGCCAGAATTTTTCAAAGGCATTTAATATTAAATTTTTAGATAAACATGAAAAGTCACAATATGGTTGGCAAAACTCCTGGGGGATTTCAACCAGAGGATTAGGTATTTTATTAGCTGTGCATGGGGATGATAAAGGTATTATTTTACCTCCAAAGATTGCACCAAATAAAGTAGTTATTGTTCCAATTTATTTTAAAGAATCTGAGACTGATGTTTTCAATAAAGCAATTGAAATTAAAGAAAAATTGAGAAGGCATAATCCTATATTGGATTGTAGGGCAGATTATCGACCAGGATTTAAATTTAATGAATGGGAACTAAAAGGAATCCCTATTAGGATTGAAATTGGTCCAAGGGATTTAGAAGATAATAATGCAATTCTTGTTAGAAGGGATACAGGTGAAAAAATTAAAGTAGGTGTTGATGAAATTGAAAAAAGAACACATGAACTTTTGCATGACATTCAAGAAAATCTTTATGCTAGGG
>JAGLOT010000113.1 GCA_023137655.1 Nanobdellota archaeon
CTAGTTTACCTGCTGGTGTGCTGTTAGGCGAAGGAGGGTATCCTGTTGGCCATATAGAAGGCAGTTATTATGAATATTTTGTATTTAATGAAAGTAATCCTTATCTTTATCCAGATGATTCTGGTAGATCTGATCCTGGAGAACAATATGAAATAAAAAGAATCTATAAAATTAGTTTTGAAGTAGATCCAAAAGATATTGCAGGTTCTGATACAATTGATTTAAAGTTTACAGTGGATGGACAACCATTAGATTTAGATTTAACAAATGAAACAATTACAAATACTCATGAAATAGATGTTGATGGGGATTCTTTCGCAATGAAAGGAGAAACTGTTATGATTAGAAATTCTACTTACACAGGAAGTATTTGGAAGATGCAAACAGGCATTCAAGGTAATAATCCTATTTGGACAACAGTTGAAGATACTACAGAATTCTGTATTGAATTTAGTCTAAAAGAAGATTTGAATCCAGAATTCTCATCTTATTTGTATGAGGGAAATAAAGTATGTAATACTTTTGTGGCAGAGTATAATGGAATAAATGATGGTGATTTATTTGGTGGGTTACCAAATCCATGGACTACTTAAAACTAAAAATCAGATGGCTACAAATTGTAGTTAACTGAAATTAATTAAAATGAATAAAAAACAACTAAGGGAATTAATAAGTGTAGGGGAGGGGTATTACTTAGAGTTAAAAGAAAATATATCCAATAACTTAGGCTCTGAAATATGTGCATTTGCTAATTCTTCAGGTGGAAAAATCATTCTTGGAGTTAAAGATAATAAAGAGATTATTGGATTTAATTTAACAAATCAAATTAAATCAAAAATACAAGATATTACAAGGAATATTGACCCTCAAATTAATATAAACATAGAACAAATAGATAATCTAGTATTGATAGAAGTTCCGGAAGGAAAACAAAAACCATATTTTGTTAATGGGCATTGTTATTTAAGGCAAGGTTCAAATACCCAGCAATTAAAAAGGGACGAAATAATGGACTTTTTCCAGAATGAAAACTTAATTAAATTTGAAAAAAAAGCAAATAAAGATTTTAATTTAGAAAAAGATTTTAACAATCACAAATTTAATTCATTTATTCAAAAAGCTAATATTGATAGTTCTCTATCTAAAAAACATATTTTGAATAATCTGGGTTTAATAACGGATGATAATTTGAATAATGCAGGAGTTTTATTTTTTAGTCATAGAATTTCTAAGTTTTTCTTTAATTCAGTAATCGCTTGTGTTTTATATGCTGGAAAAACAAAATCTAGTATTTTAGATAAGCAAGAATTTGATGCAGATTTTATTTCTAACCTCAATAATACAATAACTTTTGCTTTAAAAACATTAAGAACTGAGATTATTATTGATTCAGTTATAAGGGAAGAAAAATTTGAGATTCCTGAAAAAATTTTAAGAGAATTGATAGTAAATGCAATGGTTCATAGGGATTATTTTTCAGAAGGCAGAGTTTTGATTGAAATTTATCAAGATAGAGTAGAAATATCTAATCCAGGAAGATTATTATTTGATAAATCTGATTTTGGAAAAAGAAGTTTAGCACGAAACCCTTTATTAGTAGATTTAGTTTATAGGTTGGGTTATGTTGAGAGGATAGGTTCTGGTATACAGAGAGTTAAAAAAGTTATGAGAGATAAACTTGAATTTGATATTAGTTCAGATTGGTTTACTGTAATCTTGAAAAGAAAATTTGCCGGTGTAAATGCCGGTGTAAATGCCGGTGTAAATGCCGGTGTAAATGCCGGTGTAAAATTAACCACTTTACAAAAAGAGATTTTGTTAAAAATAGAGGGGAATAGAGAAATTACAGCAGAAACAATGGCAGAATTATTTCAAAAAGATTCTAGAACAATTGAAAGAAATTTATCTAAATTAAAAGATGTTAAAATGATTGAAAGAGTGGGTTCTGCAAAAGGAGGCCATTGGAAAATAATAAAATGAAAAAAGAAAACAAAATTAAATTTAAAGACAAGAAGACAAAGTCTTCAAGCCATTTAAAAATTAGTTTTAAAGAATACATAATAACCTTTGGTTATGATTTAGCATTATATGTAATTACATTCTTATCTTTATTAGGGTGGTCTAAGGCCATACAAGTTTATTCTAGTAAGCTAGCTAGTTTAAATTTGTCAGCTTTAGATGCGGTAAACCAGGAATTAGCACAAGAATCTTTAGCCATAGTTCGAAGCTTCATTACTAAGACTATACTAACTACCTTGCTGTTTATAGTTATTTTATTCCTGGTTTACACCCTTTTCAAATCATTAATTTGGTTTAGAGTAAACAAAAAGAAGTTTTCATTCAAATATTCATGGAAACTTATGCTCTTAAACTTAATTCATTTAGGTTTTGCCTTTATTTTGTTTGTAATGCCAATAAGAATATTATTTATTAGATATCAAGCAGGAATAGAAACATTTGGAGTAGTTCATGTGTTCTTGATATTAGTGGTTATAATCTTTATATATTTTAGGGCAATCTCATATATACTATTTACAAAAACTAAGAAAATTAAGGTATTTAAAGAGATATTTGACAAAGGTTTTGATTTAAAGGGGAAAATTAAGCCTTTATTGATAATTATTGGAATATTTATTGGAGTTAATATATTATCAATAGTTTTAAATATTATGCCGTCGACAATTAATATATTCCTAGTTCCAATATTATATCTTGCATATAATTCATGGGTAAGATTTTATTTTACGAAAAAAGTGGTGGTAAATGGAGAGAAAACAAGGTAAACCTCTT
>JAGLOT010000114.1 GCA_023137655.1 Nanobdellota archaeon
TATGCATTTGAAATGCCAGAAGATGTTTATTCTAGATTTATGATTGCAGCCAAAAAAGTTTCTAAGATTCTTGAAAAAGGATTAAAAGTAAAAAGGGTTGCAATGGTTATGGAAGGGATGGGCATCAATCATGCACACATTAAATTATACCCTCTTTATGGTTTAGATGAGAAGTTTAAGGAAATGTGGTCCAATGAAAGTATATCTTTTGATCAATATCAAGGATATATTAGTACACAAACCGGTGATAAAGTAGAAATTTCTGAATTAAAAAAAGTTGCAGAAGAAATTAGAAATAATCTTATTTAATCCATTTCAGAAATTCTTTCTCTCTATTGTTAAATTCTTGAATCCCTGAATTGTATTTATTTTTGATACCACTTATTGACCAATTATTTACTATATTATCTTTTAAATCTGGTTGAAATACAAAAACTTTTTTGTTTGTATTTATTGTGGGGATATATGTATTTTCTCGAATTATTTCAGTTAGTCTAAATAATACATCTATAATTTTTTTAGGATTTATTTTTTTCTTTCGACTTGATTTAGCTAAATTTAAGGCAATCACCTTATTCATCTTTTTCTTAAAGAGGACTTCATAAGGGAGGTTATCAAGAAGACCACCATCAAGATAATAGTGATGATTTAATTTATATGGGGGAAATATTCCTGGATAAGCAGATGAGGCCATTAAAGCATCAACTAAATTCCCTTTTGTAATATATTCTGTTTTTCCACTATCTAGATTTGTGGTTGGAATAATTAATTTTATTTTAAGATCTTTAAATGTTGTATTTCCAAAAATACTTTTAAGATATTTCTTTAATGCATTTCCTTTAATCAAAGAACTTTTTAATTGGTAATCCACATCCATTAAAGCAATCCACTCATGAGGTTTTAATTGGGATATTTTATCATAAAAAGAATCAACTTCACCATAAAGGCAATAGTAAGCACCAATAATTCCCCCAATACTAGAACCAGCAACATAATCAATCTGGATATTGTGTTCTATTAGTTTTTGAATTATTGGAATCGCAGCAAATCCTTTAATCGCCCCACCACTTAATGCCAAACCAATTTTCTTTTTCATTTTATTTAAATTATAATTAAGTAAACTCCCAATATCATCATTAAACAGATGCCACCTTTATATAATATATTTTTTTCCTTAAAAAATCTGCCCCCCACTAACGTACTAATAAAAGTGGATAACCTTCTTAAAGGGATTAGTAAAACAATTAATGTGGTTGGAATTGCAGCTGCAATAACATAGGTTATGTCCGCAATCAATGTAAAAACGGTTATTCCTATTATTATGGATAAATTTTGCAATTTTAGCAAATTTTTAATCTCTATATAATCCCTTTTATAAATTACTGTTATAATGTAAATAATACTTGTGAAAAGGTAAAAGAAGAACAAAAGTGAATAATGACCAATTTCTTTTAAAATTAATTTATCTAATACTGCAGAAATACTACCCCCTACCATAGCTATTAATATATAAACAAAATATTTGCTCTTAAATAATTTTAATGGTGAAAATAAATTTGATCCTAGTTTTATTTCTAAAACATAAGCTGAAATCATAATGAGACCAATACCCAAATAATTAATTAATGTGATATTTTCTCCAAGAAAGATTAAACTTAAAATAATTAAAAAAATAGGACTTAAATTGTTTAGTGGAGAAACAGTAGAAAGTTCAAGCTTCTGATATGCCTTATACATGAATATCCAAGCAACACATATGACTAAAGATTTAATAACTAATAACCAAAATATTTTTTGGGGCAATTCAAAAGAAATCTGATTTTTGAAAAAAATTATGCCAATTAATGAACATAATGATACTAACAACATTATGGGCAAGGGATTACTTTTGAACAATAGTTTTTTAGTGAATATATTTCTAAAAGCTATAAATACAGCAGATATTAAGATTAATACAACCCAATTCATAATTAACCTTTAATTGTTTTTTATATAAAGTTTTCTTTTAACTTTTAATAACCTTTAAATTAACAGAGGCACTCTGTAAGCTTAAAGATTTTTTTCCCAAATCTTTAAATATGGTCCTTTCTTAAATCCCTTATGACAGATTTAAAACAAACAATCCTAAAATATGCATTACAAAATGCTATAAAGTACAAAGGGAAAGCAAATCCAGGTAATGTTATTCCTAAATTATTACATGAAGATCCTTCTTTAAGAAAAGATATGAAAACCATATCTCAAGAAGTTGCTAAAATAGTTCAAGAAGTAAATAAATTATCATTAGAAGACCAAACTAAACAACTCCAAGAATTAGCACCAGAATTATTAGAAGATAAACCAAAAGAAAAGAAAACTTTGAAAGAATTAAATTGTGTGGATATCAAGAAAGGTGTAATTATGAGATTTGCACCATCACCTTCAGGACCTATGCATTTAGGCCATGCAATTACAGGTGGTTTAACTTCTTTATATGTAAAAAAATATGGGGGTAAATTCATTCTAAGAATTGAAGATACTAATTCAGATAATATTTACACACCCGCTTATGACCTACTCCCAAAAGATGCAGAATGGATTTTTGGTAATGTATCAGAAGTTTGGATACAATCCGATAGAATTAATATTTACTATGATTATGTTGAAAGATTATTAACTTTAGGTATGGTTTATGTTTGTACTTGCGACCCAGAAGAATTTAGAACCTGTGTTAAAGAACAAGCAAATTGTCCTTGTAGGGATTTAGGAACTCCTAACCATAAAAAAAGATGGGATAAAATGTTT
>JAGLOT010000115.1 GCA_023137655.1 Nanobdellota archaeon
CATATCCCTTAAATCTGCAATACAACACAATTCATCATAGCCAAAATTGTTGAATAAAACCTCATTCTGCATCCTCACTATTCTTTGATGAGATATTTCCAAGCCATGTTTTTCATATGACTCTGCATATAAACGTCCAAATTGTTGAACTAATCCCTTTACCTCCATAAATTCTTTAGCTTGGGTTTCAGAAATTAAAATGGGTGGCCTTTCAGTAATCATATGACTATAAATAAAATTAGATCTGTTTTCAGTAAGAATATCTGAAGCTTTTTGAATATCTAAAAGTACACTAATATCTGGAAGTGAAACTGTTTCTGCCAACTTCCAGGTATCTGTTCCTAACAAACGAAGAAATGGATCATAGAATTGGTCCGGCCTCTTCCTTGGAGTATTAAACTTTCTTGCTGCAGTTATAACATTCTCTGGTATTATAGACGGAAACTGTGTTAAAAGAGAATCATATAGGTCTTTTTTATTATCTTTTTGCCAAAATTTAGCAAGCTCATTTAGTTCTATTAATTTCTTTACTAAAAATTTAAACTCTTCTTGGTCCTGATTCATTACCTAAAAGTGATGATAATCACTTATAAACCTTTCGTAAGAATTTGCCGAATTAAATTAATATCTACCCACTCTGCTACACTAATACATTCCAAGTTAAATTTAGGAATCTGATTAAATATAGTTTCATCTAATAAAATATTATTAGTATAATACTGAAATTCAATTCTTAAATTAAACATTTGTTCTAACATCTCTATTTCTTTTTCTGAAAAATAATCTTTAAAGAATTAGAAAAACAAATAACTCCTGATCAAATTAAATCCCTTATTTCAATAGTTAAAAATAATATTATTTTTCTTAAGATTAATCAAAAACAAAGAAAAGAAGCTTTTAATTCTAGAATTCATTCTTCTGATGATCTTCATGCTATACTAGCAAGAGATAATAATGCCATTCTTATTAGTAGAGACTATCATTTACTTGATATTGCTAAAAAACCAGAAGAATTACTTTAAATCTTTGAAATATTCTTTTCCTATTTGTTCTCTTATTTGTCTGTCTGTTAATTTATTTGTTTTTTTTGCCTTTTCCAAAGTTTTCTACTAATTTTTGTAGTGCTCTTTGTTTTAATTTGTCCCTTATAGCTTCTCTTATAAATTCTGTTTTGGTTGCATAATAAGGTTTTAAGGATAAGTTTATTGCATCTGCCATTTCTTTTTCAACTTTTATTGTTATTGACTCCATAAGACAAAGTAAGATTATGTCTTATTTGAATGTTTTGATTGTTTTGTTATAAATTCTTTTTTTATCGTCGTAAGATTTCCGGTTTTTCTTGAATATATTAATTCTAAGTTGAAAAATAAACTAATTTCTTAACTTGTCTTTCTCTTCCTTAAGATTAAAATATTCTGCTAAAGTTTGTATTACTTCCTTAAAAGGTATTTCTTTGGATAATAAAGGCAACATATCTTCATCCCACTTATTATGCAACTTTTTTGCATTATTGAACATCTTTATTATATTAAATTCACA
This sequence comes from Nanobdellota archaeon, assembly GCA_023137655.1. Classification (GTDB taxonomy): domain Archaea; phylum Nanobdellota; class Nanobdellia; order Woesearchaeales; family BS150m-G63; genus JAGLOT01. The sequence goes on from JAGLOT010000115.1 coordinate 1,540, forward strand.
GCCAGATTGTTTACATTTCTTTCCAACTAATTTAAAATTAAACTTAAAACCATTTTTAATAATCATATAAATATCAAAATGATCTCTTGGTTTATTTCTTTTAATTGCTGCTGAAAGTTTCTCTGCAAACATTTCATCTTTTGATAAGGTTTTTACAGAAAATTCAGGTATTTCTTCTGTGTAGAAATGATTTATTTTATTTTTTTCTGGTTGTTTAATTAATTTTGCCCTTTTATTCAAATCTATAAATATAACACCTTTATCATAATGACATACTAATCGTGTAAAATTATCCACATCCTTATCTTTTGTTATTTTTGTAAACAAATCAGATGTTTTAATTTGGTCTTTAATATTTTTCTTTATTTTTTCTATATCTCCAGTAACTGTATAGTCCACATCTTCACTTAATCTAGAATAATTTAAAAATATTTTTTGTAATGCAGTTCCTCCTTTAAAATAAATTCCTTCAATATCTTTTAATAAGTAAAGTATTGCAGTTGCATAATAATCCTTAGTCATGACAATCTCAGCAAACCCCCTAATTGATGCGACTTCTGTAAGTCTATCTTTTGTTATCTTCTTGATTTCATCCATTTTTTTGTAATCTCGTTATTTTGAATCCTAAAAGGATGTTCCCCCACTTTTTTAATTACAGATTCTTCTATTCTTTTTTTAGTCGTACGATGAAATTGGAATCTAATTCCAAGAATATTAATTCTCCCCTGTCGTTTTGTTGTCCAAATATCAACCCTCATAGGTATCTGGTCTGTTAGCCTCCAATAATTTGCAGCTGACCATCCACCAATAAAATAATCCTTGCCATTAAATATTTCATCTGCTACAATAAATGAATTTTCTGTCCATTTTCCAGTTCTTGCTTTTATTGGGATTAGATAATATTTATTTTTGTTTAGTTTTACTATTCTTTGTTTTTTGATTAAGTTTTTTATTATATTATATCTTTGAGCCTTATTTTTGTAAAATTTATTAATGTCATCTACTATAAAGAAGTATTTTTCTTTAAATTCTAGTTCTGAAATAATTTCAGTTTCCTTTTTTGATAGTCCTTCCATTTTAACATCAATTAGTAATACTTTAACTAATTAGTGTTAATCATTTATAAAGGTTACGATTTTTAGTTTTCAATGAAGATTAATCAATAGAATGTCTTTCTATTTTATTTTCTATTTTTGATAATTGAATTTTTTTGGTTGGAGAATCATCAACATCATATTTTACA
>JAGLOT010000116.1 GCA_023137655.1 Nanobdellota archaeon
ATTATATATTTTCAATGAAAAAAATGAAAATATATATTTTACTAAATATAAAAATTTAGAAAAATGAAATTAGATTATATATTGCACCATTAACTGCAGAACAAATAAAATTGATTTATCAAAATAAGACAGATACTCTTTCAAATAATGAAACCTCTTTGGGGGAAAACTGGACTTGTGAACTTACACCAAATGATGGAGAATTTAATGGAGATACTTTATTATCTAATGAATTAGAAGTCATAGGTGGCTTTTTTGAATTAGGGGTTTCAGACATAATTTTTGAAAGTGGGAATTATGTTGAAGGGGAAGAAAAAACAATACAAATCAATATCACAAATACAGGTACATTTAATGCAAATGATTTTGTAGTCCAATTAAATATCTCATTTTGGAATGGGACAAAATATTTTAATGAAACCCAAGATAGTTCCTATACAAGTCTTACTGCAGGAAGCTCAAAACTTATTGAATTTAATTGGACTGCAAAAATTGGAACTTATATTTTTGAAGCAGAAGTAGACATTTACAATAATATTACAGAATCTAATGAAAATAATAATGCCCTAGTAGAAAATAAAAGTGTTTCTGCATGGGAAATACTTTATGGAAATTATTCTTACAATCTAAAGCTGGGATCATACAATAATGATACTTATATGAATTGGACTCCGACTACACCTCGTGGTAATTTATATTATTATGACTATGATTCCAGCTTTTATCCTTTCAACCTAGAGCCTTTGAATCAGTCAGGGGATATTGCTCAGGCAGATTCAGCTTTAGGATTGACTGGTTTTAATGATTCATTGGCGAGGTTATTTGATAGAAATTCAAATGGTCTTGCTGATGCTTTCATTACTATTGAAATTTCTGGTTCAGATGTTAAAAATATTCCAATTATCAATTCAACATCTGGATCTGATTTCATAACAGGTATATTGTATGATTCGGCAGATGGTGCTGGAGGATATGATGGCAGTCAAGATTTGATTTTTATTACAATAATAAACGCATCTGCTAATGGTAAGTATGGCCAATATGATTATGAAGTTAAAGTTCCTGCAAAATTAGATGAATTAAAGGCAGGACTAGATTTAGTACATAGATTAGATGAACTTAAATAAATTAAATTGGTTAAATAAATTATATTATTTTGACTACTTTAGAGTACTTCCAAAAGATTATTTTGTCGTCGATAAAATAGTTAACTTTATAAATAATTAAATCAAACTAATCTTTAGTTTATCCATCTTTTAAGGGGGTGGTTGGGGGTGAAAAGTTTTTCTATTTAGTTAGACGTTTTGCTGTCTTTCCATACTTTAAATTTTAGATAAATTTAGCTAATTTAGCTGATTAGCTAAGTAATAATTGATAAACAATTATTCGTAAATAAAATACATAACTTAAGGGGGTGTAAGGTATTAATCAATTAGACTTAGATATACCTAGTCTTGGAAATAGACGTAGGACTATTGTACTGTTTCTTATAATTTTATTAGCCTTAACTCTCTTTATCTCTGTAACTTCTGCAGCACCCCTAAATAATTCTCAAATTGCAGAGGAACAAATTTTGTTTTCAGAGATTGCTCAAAGAAATATTGAGATAGAGTTATATGGAGAAAAATATGATATTATAAATGTTGAAAGACAAAAGATTGAGTTTAATGAACTAGTTAAATGGGATTTATTAATAGAAAATGATAGGCATGAAGAAAATCTTTCAATTGAGTATGAAACACCTGCCATATTCTTTAATGAACAAGATTATGTTGATGGTTTTCAATGGTATAAAACAATAACCTTAGAAACAGATTATGATGAGGGATATACAAATATTAGTTTCAATACCACATTACCTACTACAAAAAATTATTCTATTGATAAAGATATTTCATATAAGGAGGCATCTGAAAATCAATTAAATTTCTTTATTGAAGAATTAAAGGAAAGATATGAATTTTTAATTCAAGGGGATATGTCCTATTTGAATTTAGAAAATATTAGCTTTGAATATTTGTATAGGGTCTTAGAATTCAATGGAACTGAATATGAATTTGTTTTAAATCAGGATTTAAGTATTTTAATTCCTTTAGAATATTATGAAGATTATGATTTAGTTGATTATGAAATACAATCAATAGTTCTTGGAAAACCAGTTGTTTGGGAATTAATTCTTTCACCTAAGGATTTGGCATCCACAAATAGTTTAGAAAATTTATCTATTATACCCCTTGATAGTCTAGAGATAGAAGAATCTGATTATATTTTTGTAAGTTATGAAACGCCTGCAATATTTATTGAAAGAAAAGATCATTTAGATGGACTTAATTGGACAAGTCAAATTAATTTAACTACAGATTTTTCAGAGGGATATAATAATGTGGATATTAGAATAAATATTCCATGGTCTATCCCATCTTCATTAAGTATAAATTCACCAATTGGTTTTGATTATATATCCGAATATAAAACAAAATATCTAGATATTAAATTACCTCATATGGATGATGAGTTTGGTTTTGAATTAAAAGGAATTTTAAATAATAGTTTAGAATTATTTAATGAAACATTCAATACATCTGGAAATTTTTTCTTTAGGACTAAAATTAAAAATAAGTATCAGGAGGATTCCAATGATTCAATAGATGTGTGGATGAGATTACCGACTACTTTGGAAAATACTACAACTAATTTAGTTAAAGAAGAAACAGAATTAGAAGAACTTGAAGAAGAATAT
>JAGLOT010000117.1 GCA_023137655.1 Nanobdellota archaeon
AAGATACAAACTATCAATGTGTTAATGAAAAAATTTCTAGTTGTGGAGAAACAACTACACAACAAACCCCCCAAGAACCATTAGATACTGGAAAAGAAAAAACTATGTATGAAATTAGAAAAGAACTTTACAATACAATTAATACTAATCCAGACCAAGCAATAAATTTATGTCAAACAATAACTGTAACTGTAGAAAAAGATTTGTGTATAAAAAGTGTAGCTGAATTAACAAACTCAAGTTCTTATTGTCCACAAATAACTAAGCAATTAACAAAAGATTCTTGTTATATGAAATTTGTAATAAGGAACAATGAATTCCAACATTGCAGTATTATTCAAGATAATTATCTAAAAGATTCATGTTTAGCTTTAGAACAGATAAAATCCAATGAATAATTTATTCAAAAAGAATTTCTTTAAAATGCACCCATAAAAGTTAATGTTGTACTATATAACCGAAAAACCAATATAATAACTATATGTTATAGTATACAACAAGTTATATAATACAACCAAAAGATTTAAATAGTTAATATATGTTATATAGAACAACATGGAAGAAAAAGAAATTATCCTAAAAGAAAATATTGAAGAATATTTTAATCTTGGATTAGATGCACTTAAAAGAAATAAGTTTAATTGTGCGACCACTTTGTTTTTCAAAGCATTAGCCGCACTTGCTGATTTGTTCATTCTAAAAAAAGAAGGAGAAGTCCCTTCATCACACACCAAAAGATTTAGGATTTTAGAAGAAAAATACGAAGACATATATTTTATTCTCGATAGGGATTTTCCATTCTACCAAGAGAGTTATACAAAAAGGATGGATAAAGAATCTGCTGAATTATTAAAAGAAGATGCTGAAAAACTTAAAAAAATACTTGGAATCTGAATTAAAAAATCAATACATTTTTGATATAATCATGTATGGATCTTATGTTAAGGGTAGTTCACAACACAATGATATTGATTTAATGGTAATATTTCTCGAAGGGAGTTTAAAAGAAAGATTAAATAAATTACAAGATATAAAATTAAAAATACGAAAACTAAACAAAAAGTTTGATTTAAAACAAATTTTACTCAAGGATTTATTCTCTCCAGAATTTTTTGCAAGAACTGGGATTTTAACAGAAGGTATTAGTCTAAAAACAAACAATAATTTCTGTGAGATGCTTGGATATAATCCATTTACTTTATTTGAATATAGTTTAAAAGAATTAAATCATACTGAAAAAATAAAAATAGGTTATATCTTTTCTGGAAGAAATGGTCCAGGCATAATCAAAGATTTAAATGGAAAGAAAATTGGCAGAGGAGTTGTTAAAATTCCAATAAATAAATCACTAGAATTTGAGGAAGTATTAATTCAAAACAATATAAAATTCAATAAAAAAAATATCCTAGAAGAAAAATAACAATCTAACTTATTTTAGCACCATCAGCAATATCTGCAATAACGCCTTCTTTTTTATGAAGAGCTTGCTCTTCTTTGCCAACTTTTAATTGTTTATTTTTACAATAAACTTTCTTACCTTTAACTTCAAATTTAACTCTAAAAAAATCATCTATACTTATTTCTTCATCTGGTTCTTTTGGACCTGCACTAACACTTTCTCCAGGTTTTGCATCTTTAACACATAATAAATTTAATTCTTTTCCTTTACTGCATGCTAAAAGCATACCATTACTTTCAAAACCCCTTAATTTTGCAGGTTTTAAATTATTAACAACAATTATTTTTTTACCAACTAATTCTTCTTTCTTGAAATATGGTTTTATACCAGCAACTATTTGCTTTTGAGTTTCTCCAAGATTTAATTGTATAACATAAAGCTTATCCGCTTCAGGATGTTCCTTAACTTCTTTAATTTCCGCAACCCTTAAATCTACTTTTGAAAAATCAAATTCTTTTTCTTTTTTAGCTTCTTTATTCCCACCAAACTTTTCCTTAAGTTCCTTAAGTTTTTTATCTTCTAATCTTTCAATTAAAGTATTTGAGTCACCAATCTTAAATCCTGGCTTTAATACTTGATCACCTAAATCAGTAAGTCCAGTTCCTTCTGGTAAATTAAGTTGCTTTTCAATATTAGCAGAAATGTCTGGCATGAATGGTTTAATCAATAGGGCTAAATCTTTTATAAAGTTAGCAAGAATATACAATGATGTATCTGCTTTCTCTTTATCATCTTTAATTGCTTTCCAAGGTGCATTTTCTTGGAAATATTGATTTCCTAATTTAGACAGATTCATAATTTCTCTTAATGCATCTTTTAATCTGATATCATCTAATAATGAAAGTATGAATTCTTCTTTTTCTTCAACATGGCATAAAAATTTATTATCTAGCTCACCAGGTTTTGCTTCTGGTAATTTTCCATCATAAAATCTATTGATAAATTTAACAACTCTATTAACTAAATTTCCAACATTTGCCAATAATTCATTATTAACTTTACTTTGAAAGTCATCCCATGAAAAATCAGTATCAGAATTTTCTGGTCTATTAACCATAATATAATATCTCCAAATATCTGCTGGAATTCCAGTATCTCTTGCATCTGTTGCAAAAACACCTATATTTCTACTTTTAGAAAATTGCCCACCCTCATAATTCAAATATTCATTAGATGAAATATGATGTAGCATAGTATATTTATCATCTGCACCAATTAATGATGCTGGAAATAAAATTGTGTGGAAAGGAAC
>JAGLOT010000118.1 GCA_023137655.1 Nanobdellota archaeon
TCTTAAAATTTGAAAAAAACACGCTCATTAGTTACTTCCGTTCTTCATACCCTTTCGGATCAGTTGGTGTTCACCAAATCATCGCGCAATATTAAAATCAGAAACAGAGTTTTTAAAGCTTTCTAAATACTTAAAATTTCTATAATAAATATAATAATCTTAATATACTTTAAAATCTGCACAAGTTCTATGTTTATGTGGCCCATACTGTCCACACTTAACAACATCTAACAATTTATACTTCTTCCCTGCCTTCTTGCATGCATTAGAAATCTTTTTATCAACTGCGGAGGGAATATTTTTTTCTTCTTCAAAATCATATAAATGAATAATTCCATTTTTTTTAATCTTGCTTAAGGCTAATCCTAAAAAGGTATGTGCGTCTTTTGGTAAGGGCATTAAAATTCTATCAAATTTCTTATTAATCTTGAGTAAAACTTTATTTACATCACCACAAAATAATTTAACATTTTTTATCTTATTCATTTCAACGCTTTTTAATGCATATCTGTGCCCTTCTGGATTAATTTCAATACCATAGATTTCCTTGGCTTTTGTATTCTTACTTAAAACAACAGGTAAGGGTCCTGCGCCCGAAAACATAACTAAAATATCCTCCCCATCTTTAACTTGTTGAAAAATTCTTTTCCTTTCTGTACTTGTCCTTGGAGAAAAATAAACTGCTTCAGGATTTAACATTAATCTAATTCCATTTTCCCTATAGGTGGTTTCTTTCCTGTTCTCACCACCTAGAATTTTTAATTGGGGGGTTCTAAAAACACCAGAATAATTACCTGTCTTCCTTAAAACTACTTTCACATTCTTTTTTTTATCCATAATTCTTTCAGCAACTAATTTCTCTTTCTTATTTCCAATTAACCTATCAGGAAAATCTGAAAAGATTAACAAATCACCAAGAACATCATAGGATCTTGGAATTAACGCAATCTCTTTCTTACTTAATTTTTTATTAAAAATCCAACTTAAAAATAATTTAATTTTGCATTTGGCCATTTTAAAAAAAGTCACCCAATCCTTTCTGTTGCATTTGTTCTTTTTCTTTCTTAAAATCATTAATTACGCCTTCAACCCTTAATTCAGAAAATTCATGTTCTTCAACTAACAATTTTCTTAATTTTTCTTCATCAATAGGATTCCATTGTAAATTATAATCATTAGTCATTTTCATATTTTTAATTGTATAAAAAACATCAGTCCATGGAAAATCAAAATTTTCAGCCCATTTATTTTCCTTAAATAAATCATCAAAATCTTTACCATACTGCTTAACCAGTTTTAACGCAGTTTTAGGGCCTATACCTTTTATCCCACCATGATTATAATCTGTTCCAACAAGTATTGATAGAATTATCAATTGTTCCTGATCTATGCCTAGTTCATTTATCACATCACCTATAATAATCATCTGAGGTTTAATTGTTTCATAGGATAAACTACTTTTTGATTTCTTTTTACCTGATAAATTTAAATTTTGTATAACCCTTGTTGCACCATAAATGAAAGAATCATAATCTTGACTAATCACTGCATAGGCATCCCCTTTGTTAACCATATAAGCTGCTTGTGCTTCCCCTTCTGAGGGTGCCTGAATAACTGGCAAGCCCAGAGCAGAAATTAATTCTTTTGCTTCACTTACCATTTCTTCTGTTAATCTTGCGGTTCTTGAAGCATACTTCCTCATCATCTCTATATCTTCCTGTTCGGCTGCTTTTTCATATTTTTTCTGAGCATCTATTTTAATTTCTTTTCGTCTTTCTCTTTCTTTTCGTTTCATCTCTGGCGGTTCACCATCAAAAACAAAAGCCAATTTAATTCCTTTTTTCATTAATTTTGTAGTCCGAGAAAATAAACCAACTAAATGTGAAGTAACTCTTCCTTTAGAATCTGTAAGCAAAGAACCATCTCTCTGCCTAATTGAAGTAATATATTGATATAAATTATTATATGCATCAACAACTAAAATCTTATCTTTCAAATCATTAATTCTTAAATCTTGCTTCTGAATTAAATCTTTTAATGCCACCCCCATTTTAATTACATATAAGAAAACAAATTATATTTGTTTAACAAATACCCCCTTTATATCTTCTAATATTTTTTCTGCTTTTTTATTTAATTCCCCTGTAATAATCACCAATACAGGTAATTTTTCCATTTGACCTTTAACAAAAGCAGAACTAATATCTTTATCATTAATCTTTTTTTTATCTAAATATTTACAAAAATATTTTAATCTTCCTACTGTTGATGGTAATGTTATAACCATATCAAATTCTTTACTTTTTTTAATAACTTCGCTACTCAAAACATCTATTCTTAGCTTTTTAAGTTCGTTTTCTAATTTTGAACCTAAATTTATATTTTCATTATTTTTTTGATTTGATGTATTTGATTGTAAGTTTTTATGTTTTTCTTTTGATTTGTTTTGAATATTAGATTTATTTCTTTCTATTTCTCTGTTTTCAGATTTAGGTTGCTCCCTAATCTGTTTTTCTTGTTTTAGTTGTTCTGGTTGGTTTGAGTGTTCTGGTTTTTTCTTTTTTAACTCACCCCCAATTAAATTATAAACCTTTTTCCTAATTAATTCAGAATCATTAATTAAAAACCACTTCCAAAACAATTCCTTCTTTCCATTAATATTAACTGTAAAGGGTTTTGCAAAATCTTTAGTTTGTCTTAGA
>JAGLOT010000119.1 GCA_023137655.1 Nanobdellota archaeon
AAACTTCCTATCTAAAAAGTTCTAACTGAGCTTTTGGTTTTTTCAGTAAATCTTTCCAAGAAGCATACATTTCAAAAGGCATCCTTCCATCAAAAGTCTCAAGATAAAACATACCATCATTAACTCCATTATGATTAACAACCCCTCTATAAATTCCTCTAGTGCTATCACCACCATCTGTTTTAAAAGTGGTAAAAGTATCTCCTTGATTATTGCCCCCAATTTGATCAAACTTAATTTGTTCTGAACCGAATATACCTCTAAATCTAGATGTTCCGCTTACTTCTTCAATTCTGCCATAAGTTACTCCATCAATTACCTTTTCAATAAAAAGTTCAAAATAACCTGAAGAGGGTGAAGTATGTGTCGTAGTGCCAATCCAATCTGGTTTAGATTCATAAAGAGAACCTTTTTCTACTAAATTTATTGCCTTTCTTAAACTGTCAAACCCATCAATTCTCTGAGTATCCTGATTTGTATATCCCTTAAATGTTAAAACTGGTTGGGGTGGATTAACTAAAATATCTGTTGAATATTGCCCACATTTAGTTCCAAAAAGACTAGTGGTATCACTTCCAAAATTTAATCTATCTATGTGGATTGTATCTCCAATAAACACTTTCATACTATCAGAAGAACTATGTTCAAAAAGCAATCTTTGAAGATTCATTAAATGATTCTTAGCTAGATAAACCCTTTCACCATATACTGATTCTTCTAATTCCGTCCTTTTTCTATCTTTGATTTTTAAAGAATCTACTTCAGATAAACTTATCCTGGTTGTAAGTGGCACTCTCCGATTTTCTATTCCTTGTAATGCATTGAAATATTTTATCCACAATTCTTTATTATCTAACCAACTAACCTCATGGTTGCAAGAACTACAAATTTGACTAATTTTATCAAAATAACCGCTTGAAGCCATATAATTTTGAGGAAATTTATTAGTTGCTGTATATAATTCTAAAAGTTTGCTTATTTCAGGCCTATCTGCAGGATCCAAGAATAAAATCCCTACTTTTGTTCCTTCAGGCACTTTTCTTAATTTCTCTTCTAATTCAGAAGTCGGCACTAAATCTATTCCTTTAGGGACTAAAAGTCTTCCATTTAAACCAAATAATTGTACCATAAGTATCTTCTCAAATATATTAAAAATCTCAGAAATAAAATCTGAGGCTACACACCCCTATTTAAACAATAATGTTAAATCTATTATAAAGATTCCTATAAATCATGAGAAATTACTCTAAATTTAACAAATCCCCTATGTTAACTAAAGCTTTTTGGAATTTATCATAATCATCTATTATTCTTGGGCAGGCAGCATTAACCCAAACATCAATAAAATTAAAATCTTCTAAAGAATTAAAATCAAGGGTATCAAAAAGAAAAACATAAATTTTCTTATCTTTGTACTTTTCCATCAATAATTTTATATCTTTAATTCTATACTGTCCTTTCTTAGAACTTGTAAGGACTCCAATATTATCACTTGTAAGAAATTTAGATATCCCACCCATTGTTCTTTTTCTAATTTTCTCAATATCTTCAACATTTACAATATTTTCTTTCTTACTAATTGGATTATAAGCAAAAACTGGTTTGTTATTCTTAAGAACCAATGCCTTTGGATGGAATTGCCCATCTCCAATATACAAAAATGCTTCTGCATCAAATTTATCCACACTACAACCTAATAATTGGCCTTCATAGGCACAATGCTCAGGTTTAATCAATTTAACTTCTCTTCCAGATTCTTCAATCTGTTTTTTAATACATTCCAAAGAACCTAAAAATTGAACACTCATAAATAAAGCAACACTTTTGGGTAATTTATCTATAACTATCTGAGGTAATTCAATTTCCTCATTATACTTTGCTTCAACAAAAAATGACTTCATAACCTCAATGTAAGATTAACAATATTTAAATATTAGCTTTAAATTATAGACTATATGAGTATAGATAAAATAACCCAATTTGAACTAGGTATTATAGAGCTTAACAGAAATATAGCATATAATGAAAAAGAAAGAATTTCTGACAATTATCATCAATTAAATGAATTATACGAAGAAATAGTTAAATTAGACATTCCTTTAGAACAAAAAAAGGCAATGTACAATTCAGTTTTAGAAACTCATGAAAATATACAAGAAATGGGTAAATCAAAAATTTGGGGTGCTAGAAAAATCGCAGGTGTTGCGGTTGCAGCATTATTAGCAGGATTCTTTTTATTTGAAGGTCCAGCAGCAACAGGTATGGCAATATCTGGAAGTACAATTGTTAGCTCAGTAACTCGTTTTGCCCCTGTAGGCATTCTTACAGCTGCATTAATCTTTCTTTTTATTAAGCAAAAGAAAAAAGAATAATCTTTTCATATAGAAAAACAAAATGAGTTTTTATAGTAAAAAAGAGGTGGAGATTCTTAAACTATTTGAAACTTCGAGAAATGGTTTAAGTTCAAAAAAAGCTGAAAGAGTTCTAGATAAATTTGGTTTTAATGAAATAAAAGAAAAAAAGAAAATTTCACCAATATTCATTTTCCTAAACCAATTTAATTCTGTTATGATTTGGATTTTAATTGGTGCCATAATTCTTTCTTTAATTGTTGGCGAAAAAGCAGATTCCATTGTTATTGGAATAATTGTAATTCTAAATGCTATTTTTGGTTTTATTCAAGAATATAAAGCTGAA
>JAGLOT010000012.1 GCA_023137655.1 Nanobdellota archaeon
CGTCTACTGCATTTGGAAGTCAGACAGAAGCGAGCGGGGGAAATTCATTCGCTATAGGGTACCAGACAAAAGCAACAGGTGCTTACTCTTTAGCCATTGGAGCTAACACATTAGCAAATGCTCATTATGCCATTGCTATGGGTCAGGATATGATTGTGGATGAAGAACATAGTTTTGGAATAAGTTTGGATGACCCTGGAACTGCTTATAATATAACCGATGCAAATACTATGGCTATAATGGGTGGTGAAGTTGGGATTGGAACTGTTAATCCTAGTGCCCCATTGCATATTGAAAGTAATTCTCAAAGTAGTGCATTAAGACTAGAAGAAAATGCAGGAAATAATGAGTATTTCACATTGGGGGTAGGTTCTGATGGAGATTTGAATTTTTATCAAGATGATGGAGATATCCTACTTAATTTAGTTGATGACTGTCAAACTGTGGGAATTAATCAAGAAGCAGCATGTTCTGGTGCACCCACATTACAAGTTTTTAATACTGGAAATACATGGGGTTGGATTGCAGATTTTGAATCTAATTATTCAAATGCTTTTATTGGTATACGAGGTAATCATTCTTCTTCATATGATGATAATGGGATTGGGATTGTAACTACATCAACAACTCAGGAAATGATATTAAGAGTTGATGATACAAATGTTATTAGAATTGAAGATACAGGCGAAGTAGGTATTGGTACTTCAGATCCTGCTTATACATTAGATGTTGTAGGGACTATTAGAGCATCAAATTACAGTGCAGATAATGGCAGTATTGGATGGACTGGATTTTGTAGAAATGATAAAAACCTGTATGTGAGGAATGGATTAGTTATTGGATGTAGCTAAATTAAATAATCATATTACTCAAATAATCATAGGCCCATTATATGGGTTGCCTTTCGGGGCATGTTATAACACAATGTATGGAAAAAAGAGAAAAACGAATAGCATGAGCTATGTAATAAATAGAAGAAAGTCTAAGGTAGCTTTAGCTGTATTCTTATTAATTTTAAGTATGAGTTTTATTTCTTTAATTGCTCAACAAACTAATTCTTGGAGTTTAGCAAGTAATAATTATACTTCCAGTTTATCTGTAATTACTGGTGGCGGTATAACAGATACTAGTTCTACAAATTATCAAACAGATGTTGCTGTTGCACAATCAGTTACTGGAAGTATGGATAGTGGTTCATTTGGAACTATGTTAGGATTTTTCTTTTCAATGGGTGCATTCATTAATCAACCACCAACAATTAGTTCTGTAGATGTAACCCCAAATGATCCAAAAACAAATAATGATTTAACTTGTGCTGTTAGTGGTGGAAGTGATAGTGATAGTGACCCTCTGCAATATCATTTTGATTGGTATAAAAATTCAGTTCATGATTTACATGTATTACAATCGGGTATTAGTCATGTTCTTGGTTCTGGTAATACAAGCAGAGGTGAATTATGGAATTGTTCTGTTACTCCTTATGATGGTACGGTTAATGGGAGTTCATTAATGGATTCTGTTTTAATTAATAATACTGTGCCTAGTAATCCAACTGTGGTTTTGAGTGCTAGTAGTTCTGATAATTTAACTACTGATAACTTGACTGTTGTGATTAGTGGAAGTATAGATATTGATAGTGATAGTTTTATTAATATCACTGACTGGAGAAAAGAAAGTGTTAGTATTACTGTATTGAATTTGCCTTTTGATTTGAATGATTCAAGTGCTGCAAAGGATTACAGTACATATAGTAATAATGGAACTGTTGGTGGTGCTACTTGGACTAGTTCTGGGAAGGTGGGTGGTGCTTATAATTTTGATGGTGTTGATGATTATATAAAAATATCTCCATCCCCCATTAATTTAATTGAAAGTACAACATCTTTTTGGTTTAATGTGAATTCTCATTCTGCCACTATAGGGATTATTGAAACTGGAAATCAATTTAAAGAAACAACGCCTTATCTTTTAGTACAAAATAACAATGGCGCATTGAGGGTATATAGTACCACTTCAAGTTACCGAAACATTGATTCTATATCAACTAATGTTTGGTATCATCTTACTATTGTAAGAAATTCAACTTATCAATTTGTTTATTTAAATGGTATATTGAAGGATTCCATAGGTATCGATACTTCTGGAGATAATCAAAATTTAAATTTGGGTGTGGGGTATAATGGATATTTTAATGGGAGTATTGATGAATTTTTAGTATTTAATCATAGTTTATCTGCTAAGCAAATAAATGAAAGTTATTTGGCTGGATTTAATAATCATTCTTTGCAGAAGCTTGTTAGTGAAGAAACTTCTGTTGGGGATAGTTGGAGTGTTGCTGTAACTGCTAATGATGGTTATGGTGAAAGTGATACTATTGTTAGTAATGTTGTTGAAGTCATTTTGGATCAATTACCACCCAGTAATCCAACAGTCGTATTAAATTCGGATAGTGGTGAAAATTATACTGAAGGAAATTTGACGGTTAGTATTTCTGGAAGTACAGATATTAATGACGATAGTTTTGTTAATGTAACTGATTGGAGGAAAGAAGGCGTTAGTATTGCTAGTTTGAATTTACCTTTTGATTTGAATAATGATAGTACTGCTAAAGATTACAGTACTTATAGTAATGATGGAACTGTTAGTGGTGCTACTTGGACTTCTAGTGGGAAAGTTGGTGGTGCGTATAGTTTTGATGGAGTTAATGATGATATAACTACTTTATATGATATTGATGGAAAAACTGAATTTGGTATAGGTGGTTGGTTTAAAACTTCAGTAAGTAGTTATGGTAGTACTATGGGTATTATGGGGCAAAGTGCATTAAGAATAATGATATTGACTGATGGGGATTTTAGGATATATGCATATAATACATCTGGTGGTGGCCAAGTAATAAGAGAAAATTATAATGTGATGGATGAAGAATGGCATTATTTTTTTATTAATAAAAATGAAACTCATTGGCAGTATTATAGGGATGGAAATTTTATTACATCCACAGATTTGATTGCTGGACAATTAGATACCAGAACTGGAACTTGGAATATTGGTTACCCTAGTGGAGATTATTCAAGATTTAATGGAACTATTGATGAAATTAAAATTTATGATTTTGCTTTATCTGCTAAGCAAATAAATGAAAGTTATTTGGCTGGATTTAATAATCATTCTTTGCAGAAGCTTGTTAGTGAAGAAACTTTTGTTGGGGATAGTTGGAGTGTTGCTGTAACTGCTAATGATGGTTATGGTGAAAGTGATACTATTGTTAGTAATCCTTTAATTATTAGAAGTAAATCTCCAAGTAAAGTTGTTCTTGTTAGTCCAAGTAATGGAGATGATACCAGTATAAACAGAACACAAATATTAAATTGGAGTGCTGCAACTGACCCTGAAAATGATGATTTAACTTATGAAGTAAATGTAACAAGAATTACTTTTGATGGTGAACCAAGTTGTTCTGTTAATAGTATTAGTGTTAGTAGTATAAGTATTCTTAACTATACCACTAGAGAATTATGTATTGATGATTGGTATGAATGGAAAATTAGAGCTAATGATGGAACTAATAATGGTGAATGGAGTGATATTTGGAATTTTAGCGTTCAGAGTTATATTAGTGTAAATATATTGCAGAATAATATCAACTTTACAGGGTTATATGTTGGAGATTCTATAAACACTTCTGGGAATAGTTCTCATGCATTAAAGATTGAAAACGCTGGAAATGTCAAATTAAATTTCACAATATATGGAAATGAAAGTTTATGGATTAGAGAGTATGCTGATTTGAATACTAGTTATTTCCAATTTAAAGCAAATAATTCTGATGATGAATCTGGAACATTTAATACAGGAGATAGTCAAATGGATTGGGTGAATATAACTAATTATGCAATTAATTTACTGAGATTATTGGATTATAATAATACAAAAGATACTGCACTAATTGATGTATTGGTAAGGGTTCCAGAAGATGAACCTGGTGGAGATAAAGATAGTACTTTGATGATTACGTCAAGTATGGGTTAACTAAAATGAATAAGAATAAAAGATTAAAAATTGTAATGATTTTGTTAGTCTTAACTATAATGTTTGGTGTAATGGTTAATCTAGTTGAAGCTGTTGGTGTATCTCCTGCACAAAGATATATTAATTATAAACCGGGTGAAGAACAAGAATTTAAAATTACAATATTTAATTCAGAAGATAAAGATTTCACTGCATTTGTTTATATGGAGGGGGATTTAGCAGAATATGTTAAATTAGAAGATAATTATATTGAATTTAAAAAAGGAGAAAAATCAAAAATAGTACATTATACTTTTACTTGCCCAGAAAATATAAATAAACCGGGAATTCATGAAAGTGAATTAAGAGTTGTTGAAATGCCAAAAGAAGGTGTAAAAGGTGAAGTTGGTGTAGGTACAATATTAACCATTAGTTCTTTGATTAAATTAAGAGTTCCATATCCAAATGAATATGCTGAAGCAAACTTGTATATTGAAGATGCAGAAGTTGGAGAAAATGTAAATTTCTTAATTCCAGTATTTAATTATGGGGCTAATGAATTAAATGATGTTTATGCTAAAGTTGAAATCTATGGTGCAACCTATGAAAAGATTGGTGAGGTAGTTACAAGCAGTCTAAATATAATGCCAGGAAAACAAGAAAAATTAGGGGTTAGTTGGAATGCTGATGTGAATCAGGGGACCTATAAAGCAGTTGCAACAATTTACTATGGTGGCAGAAATATTAAGATAGAAAAATTATTTGATATTGGTTCTATGTATATTAAAATAAATGGAATTGATGTTGGTGAGTTTGTATTAGGTAGTGTAGCTAAATTTGATATTTTAATTGAGAATATTTGGAGTGAAGAAATAAAAGATGTTTATGCAGATATAATCTTCAAAGATGAAACAGGAAATGAAGAAAACAGATTTAAAACTGCAAATATTAATGTAGAATCCTATGAAAATGGAATATTGTCTGCTTATTGGGATACTACAGGCATAGATGTAGGTAAATATTATTTAGATATAACCTTAAATTATGCAGGAAAAACTAGTAATTCATTAATTGAAACTTTTGTAAATTTAGATTCTATAACCTCTAATAGTCTAATTGGGAATGTGATTAAGGGTAATGGAAATGCAAAACAAATAAATTTATTAATATTGGGCCTTATTATATTAGTTATAGTTAATGTTGGATGGTTTATGTATTTTAAAAAGTCTAAGACAGGAAAGAAAAAATAAGCTAAATTGTTAAAATGGAAATTAAAATGATTTTAAAAAATAAAAAATTGATTTTACTTATTTTATTAATTATTATTATAATATCTTCATTTATTTTAACTTGGGCAGTTCTTGATTCCAAATTTAATAAGGTTGATTCAGAAAATCAAAATGCAGATAATTTAAAACAGGATAATTTTTTGGTTTCTGATGACCTAATTGGTCGAGCTAGGATAAAAATAAATATCACTTCGTGATTACTTTATAGTAGTATAATTTAGTGCTTTATTGATGCTATAATTAGTTACATTGACATAAAAAAATAGAAAGGTTTAAATAACAAATTTTTATAGATATACTTAAAATGGATAACAACCAATTAAAAATAATTAGCCTTACATTGCTAATTCTAGTTATTGTTTTTTCTGCAGGAACCACTTGGAAGATTATGGGTGAAAATGCAGTGTCTAAAGAGAATATGCTTGATAGTTCGAATACTGTAACTACTGGTAGAGTTTCAATAGATATTCAAAAACTTAGAAGTCCACAAAAAGGTGAAGTAAATATTAAAATAATTCCACAAGGTGATACAATATGAAAGAAATATCAAATAAGGTTCTTATGTATGTTTTATTTGTTGCTGTCGTAGTTTCAATAGGAAGTATGATGTACACATTTGGAGCAATCTCAAAGACAACCAGTCCTACTGGTATGGCAACAACTGAAGGTACAGTTGATGTTGCAATTACTTCAACATATGTTGTCAATTTAACAGATACAACAATTGACTATGGTACAGGATCATTAACCGATACTTATGAATCATGTTTATTAAATTCCACTGATTCAGTCCCTGCTGCTTGTTGGACTAATTCAACCCTTTATGCAACAGACTCTTCAATCGGATTTGAAAATATTGGTAGTGATGCAATAGATGTTGAAATTAATGGAACAACTGCCGCTAATTTTATTGGTGGTACAGGTGCAACATTTGTAGCTGATTGTACATGTGGTTCTGGAACTCCAGGTACTGATTTAACTATTGCTTTAGCACATCAAGATTGTTGTGATGGTTTAACTGCTACTGGATCAGATACAGGAACATTAGTTACCCAATTAAATGTTGTGGCAGGATCCTCAACAGGTACAGCTAACTTGTATTTTTACGGAACAGCAGATTAAAAATATTAATTTATTTTTTTTATTTTTCTTTATTTCTTAAACAATAGGAAATAAAATTAAGTATTCATAAAAAAAGAGGTAAATTTAGTTATATGAAAAAAAAATTATTTTTCTTAATAATTGTATTGATTTTAATTGCCACTAGTTATAATGTTCAAGGTATGGGTTTTGGTGGAAAAAATGAATATGTCACCTTTCAACCAGGATTAGAAGAAGAATTTAGTTGGATTTTAATAACAACTTCTAATATTGCCAGAAATTATTCTGTTAATATTCATGGGGATCTTGCAGAATATTGTACTGTAGAATCTGGAAACTTCTTGGAAATGATAAAACCAAATGCAAATCCAGATGTAATTGTCAAAATAAAACTACCAGATGAAGAACCAAGTCCAGGCATACATGTTATAGATGTAGTTTTAAAAGAACTCCCCACTTTTGCAGAAAAATCGCAAGGTATTTATGCGTTATCTGGGGCAATACCTAGGATACATGTTAATGTCCTTTATGAGGGAAAATATCTTGATAATAAATTAAATGTGGAAGATGTGAATACTGGTGAGATTATTAAACCAATTTTAGAACTCCATAATTATGGAAAAGAAGAGATTAAAGATTTAGATGTAAAATTTGAGATTTATGATGAAAACAATAATAGGCTCAAAACTTCAAATGATTTAGAATATAAAAATTATATTTTGGAATCTGATGAAGAAATTATAATTGAGGGTGAATTAAGTAGTGCAGGATTAGATGGTGGAAGTTATACTATTAAAGCAGACATTTCTTGGGATGGTGAAAATCATTTATTAGAAAAAGGTGTAAGGATTGGAAATATGGATGTTGAAATAATTAATTACACCCATAAACTACAAGTGGATAAAATAAATGAATTTGACTTGGAAATTGAAAGTAAATGGAATGGAAGAATTACTGACGTATATGGTGAAATCAATATTAATGGTCAAAATGTTAAAACTGCAAATTATAATTTAAATGCTTGGGAAAAAATTAAGATATCTGGTTATATTAATACTGTGGGCATGGAAGAGGGAACTTATAATGTTGATGCCACAATCTATTATGGTTCTGAATCAAAAAAAGAAAGTTTTGACGTAGTAATTGAAAAAGGAAAATCCTCATTTGAAATAACCTCTACTGTATTAATTATAATGAGTTTAGCAATAGTTGTAGTTCTTTTAATTGGACTAAATATATTTTTCTTAATGAAAAAGGAAAAGCGAAATGAAAAAGGAAAACATAAAAAAAGATAATTCTCATAAGAATCTTCTAAAAAACTTATTGATAATACTAATAATTGTTATTCTAACCATTGCTATAACTTCTATTGTTTATTATAAATATAAGGTAGTGCAAGTTAATTATATTCCACTTAATTTTAAGGTGGGTAAGGTTATAGGTTTAACAACTGATACTGATGCACTTCATTTTGGAAGGATACCTCGAGGTAGTGGAGGCATAAGACAAATAAATGTTACAAATGATTTAGAATATGATATTAAAATAAATTTAAAATATTATTCTGAGGATATGGATTGGGTGTCATTTAAGGATAATGGGTTAATCCTTAAACCTGATGAAAATAACTTATTTAGTATAAGTGTTAATGTGCCCATAAATGCTATTGAGAAAGAATATAATGCAACTGTTAAAATGATTATTTTGAGAAATTGAATTGTTTATTCAATAAATTTATATAAAAAATTAGATTAAGAAAAATATGGAAGATGGTGATTATAAAAGAGCTAAATTAATTCTAGTATTCATATTAATAATCAGCCTAACTGCCCAAATAATACTATATAATAGTATCAATAAAGTTGAAGATGTTACAGCTAGGGTAGTTACTTCTGGAACTGTTCGTATATGTATTGGACAAGTTCCAATGATTAATTTTTCTAATTGTAATAATAGTGTTTTACAAAATGAATACTATTCTTGTATACTTTCAATATCAAATAATGTCTCCAATGTTACATATGCCTCTGAATTTACTTACTTAAATCGTTATTTTAATGATTCTGAAGAACCTTTATTTATAGTTTCTAATGAAGGTGAATTTAATTTTACTGGAGATAATAATGATGTGGGTAATTTTACCATAAAATTTACTGCAATCAATGGTGGTGCTTGTGGAGGTGCACAAAAATCAAATTTGTTTGACATAAATATTATTAATGTAAATGATGCGCCAATATTTGAAGGGAATTTAGATAACTTAACCTTGACAACAAATCAAAAGTTTTATGGTTTTTATCTTAGTGATTATTTTTCAGACCCGGACTTAGATGATTTATTATATGATATAACTGGGAATAATCAAATAGAAATCTCAAGTGGTGCATTTTACTTTAATCAAAATCCCAATCCTGCAAATAATCAAGTAGTCTTTGAATCTGAAACTTGTGGTTTTAGTGAAACTGTTTATTTTACAGCAATTGATGAGTATAATGCTACAAAAAATAGTAATTCTATGGGTATCACTGTTAATTGTGATAATGAAAATGAGGAAACCCCTAGTTTAGGTGGTGCAGGTGGGGGCGGAGGAAGTGGCTCAGATTCAGGGGTTCAAGATACCTACAAACCATTAAATCCTAAATTTAGTCATTTTAAACATGAGGATTGTACTGAAAATTGGAATTGCACTATTTGGAGTGAATGTTACATCAATGGCACCATGAATAGAATTTGTTATGATTTAGCAAAATGTGGCACTAATAAATATGAACCTCAATTAGTCAAGAATTGCACCTATGGGGGTAATTGTAATGATGGCATAAGAAATTGTCATGATGGGTCCTGTGAAGACAATATTGATTGTGGTGGGCCTTGTATGCCCTGTAAACTTGTAGAAATTCCATTAGCTCAATTACAAAAATTAAATGATAATATTTGGATTTACCTATTAGGTGGTGCTGGATTAATATTGATTATATTAGGTGGCTATTTCCATAAAACTATAATGGGTTTAGTTTATGGTGCACTTGGCCTTGCATTCTTGAAAAGAAAAGAAAAACAAATATTGATATCTGTTAAAAATAAAACTAATATTCTGAAGAAATTAAAAACATTGGAGCAAAAAATAAATAAAAAAGAATTACCCTTTTTAATTGCCTCATATGGAAAAGTCTTGAAATCATACTTAATCTGTGCTTGTGGAAATAATCTTTCAAGAGAATTGACAATAGAAGAGTTAAAGATTAAATTAAATAAGAAAAATGAAGGACTAATCCATCCATTATATAATAAAATATTAAGTAAGCTAATACGAAAGGAAATTAAGGCATTATTTATTGCAATCTATGGTCAATATGAATTTATTGAATCTAATAAGTATGTTAATA
>JAGLOT010000120.1 GCA_023137655.1 Nanobdellota archaeon
GTGTTAATTATGATGGGAAAGAAGAGATTATTGATGCCATGAAAGTTATTGCTATGAAGATTAAGAATGGTTCCTTGGATCCTAGTTCAATTGATGGAGATGATGTTAAAGAAAATTTGTATAGTTCTTATTTTATGCCGCCTGATTTAATGATAATTAATGGTGGTTTGCAGTCAACAAAAGCATTCTTGTTGTGGGATTCTGTTAATACCAAGGTTTATTTTTCTGATAAGTTTTGGCCTGATTTTAAGAAAGAAGAGATTTCCAGAATAATTGGTAAGATTTATTGATTGGGGAAAAATTCCCCTATCAATAAAGTTCTTAAACTACAAAATATTGTCTATTCCAAAGATAATATATTTATATAAACTATTTCTAGTTAAGAGACTTAGGGGTTAATTATATTTAAACCCCAATTAGGAAATGGGATGACTTTTAGGTGTTTTTTATCCACACATCACAAAAGAAGTTGTAAGGTATAAAATTCAATCTGAAATAGGGTTTATTTTTTCGTAACGTTTATATCACCAGACTATCGTCTGCAGGCATAAATATTTTTTCAAAAGATTTATAAATGGTTCAATGTTTTTCTTACTTAACCAGTGATTTATGAAGGCGAAATTGCCTGAATGAGGGGTATTTCTAAATCCCTATTAAAAATACATAAAATGGCCCGAGGGCTAGAGGAGGAACAAAAAATGTCAGAAGAATTAACAGATAGTGTTTTTGAAGCAATAGAAGTTGCAAAAGCAACAGGAAAAATCCGAAAAGGAGTAAATGAAGTTACAAAAGCAGTTGAAAGAGGAGAAGCAAAACTCGCAATTATTGCAAAGGATGTAAGTCCTGCAGAAATTACAATGCATATCCCTTTATTATCAAAAGAAAAAGGAATCAAATGTGTTGAAGTACCAAGTAAAGAAGAACTTGGAGCAGCAGCAGGTTTAGCTGTTGGAACTGCAGCAATTGCAATTGTCAAAGAAGGAGACGCAAAAGAAAGTGTTAAGAAAATAATTGAGCAATTGTGATTAAAATGGCAGACGAAAAACAAAATAAAAAACCATTTAAAAAATCTGATGCTTCAGAAACTAAGGGTAATGTAAGATTTACTCATGCAGTTCCTGCAAAAGTGGAAGAAGTGATGGGTAGAACCGGTAAAAGAGGAGAAGCCACCCAAGTAAGATGTAAAATTTTAGATGGTCGTGATAGCGGTAAAAGTATAAGGAGGAATGTCAAAGGTCCAGTAAGAGTTGGAGATGTCTTAATGTTGAGAGAAACAGAGATTGAAGCTAGGGGCTTGACTAAAGGTAGAAAATGAAATGTACATTTTGCGGTAAAATAGTTCCAGAAGGTACTGGAAAAGTTTATGTTAAGAAAGACGGCAAGGTCTTTAATTTTTGTTCTTTAAAATGTGAAAAGAATCAATTAAAACTTAAACGTAAATCAGTCAATGTTAAGTGGACAGAAAAACATCATTTAGAGAAAGCTAAAATGTCTACAAAAAATAAAAAAGAAGAGACTAAGGTCTCTACAAAAGAAGAGACTAAAGTCTCTACAAGGTAGGTGATTTGGATGATTGAAAGAACCTTAGTATTATTAAAACCCGATGCAGTGCAAAGGGGTTTAATGGGCAGAATTTTGTCTAGGTTAGAAGATGTTGGCTTTAAAGTTGTTGGAGCTAAAATGGTTTGGATGGATGAAGAATTTGGTAAAAAACATTATTTTGATGTTGCAGAAAGGCGAGGGGAAAAAGTTTTGAAAGTTTTATTAGAATTCATGACTGTTGGACCTGTCATGGCTATGTGCATTGAAGGTGTTAATGTTGTTGAAAATATGAGAAAAATTGTTGGAACAACAGAACCAAAATCAGCACAACCAGGAACCATAAGGGGAGATTTTGCACATGTAAGTTTTGCTTATGCAGATGGTCAAAATATGGGTATTAAAAATTTAATCCATGCATCTGGAAATTCAGAAGAAGCAAAATTTGAAATTGGTTTATGGTTTAAACCAGAAGAATTACACAGTTACAAAACAGTACACGAGTTACATTTATTTTAGGAAAGAGGAATTTTAAACCTACCAGAGTTTTTTAAAAACTCTGCAGGATTAAATCCCATCCTATGGAGGCATTTAATATGGCAGAAAAAATGAGTGAAAAGGTTGTAAGAATTGCAAACAACCCAGAGCAGATTAGAAATATTGGAATCTGTGCACATATTGATCACGGAAAAACTACATTTTCCGATAATCTATTAGCAGGCGCAGGAATGATGTCTGAACAGTTAGCAGGAAAAGCAAGACAATTAGATTTCCATGATGATGAAACAGAAAGGGGAATTACAATTGATGCAGCATCAGTATCTATGGTTCACACCGTAGGTGATAAGGAATATTTAATTAATTTAATTGATACACCAGGACACGTTGATTTTGGTGGGGACGTTACAAGAGCAATGAGGGCAGTAGATGGTGCAATTGTACTTGCATGTGCAGTTGAAGGGATCATGCCTCAAACAGAAACAGTTCTTAGACAAGCATTAAAAGAATTAGTTAAACCAGTTTTATTCATAAACAAAGTTGACAGATTAATCAAAGAAGTTAAATTGACT
>JAGLOT010000121.1 GCA_023137655.1 Nanobdellota archaeon
CCTAGGTTTAGTTTCTAAGCCTTTTATTAAATCACTAATTTCAGTCATACTTTATTTTAAAAAATATGAATATATAAATGTTTTTATTTTAACTACTTAACTGTAGAAATTATAAATTAGAAAAAACATTTAATGGGTACAAATAAGGCCCCAGACCAAATTAGAAACTTCTTGAACTTCCTCACAACTCCAATTCTTATCTTTATTCATCTGCAACCACCTCAATAACCACTTGTTCAACTAATTTTTGTAAATCTATCATTTTTCCTCCAGAGGGAAAATTTACAAGTTTTGAAAAATCCTGGTAATAATTATCACCTCTAGAACAAATAACCAAAAATTCATTTAAATAGCTCACGAGCACTTGTCCAGTGTAGAAATCAAGTTAAAATCTTTTTCTAAGAATAAATCTTAAAAGCAGACCACATATAAATATTAAATATATTGGAAATGCTAATTCTATAAAATTCCAAGATTTAATTGCAAAAAAACCAAGTAAAACACTAAATAAAGATGCTGCATAAGCACCATAATGTTCAGTTTCTGGATATTTCCAAGATTTAATTGCTGTAGGGATTGCAGCACAGCCATCACTTATTATTGCAAATAAAATTGCTATGGATGGATTTTTTGTTATTCCCCACAATACTAGTGCAAGAACTGAGAATAATCCACAAAGATAATCCCATTTTCCCAATTTCCAATATGCTTTTTTATTAAAAAATGAAGATATAAATACAAGAAATGGACCAAATCCAGCCATAAAAACTGGTAATACTGCCCATGTAACTCCACTCATAAAAGCAGCAACTGAAGCTATTAATGGTGCAATAGCCCACATTAACCAGGTTACTCTATTTGGTTTTGCACGACCTGCTAAAGTTTCTTTAACATAAACTAAAGAACCCCAAAGTTGTGCAATTGCACCAATTATAACAAGATATTGAACCCAAGCCATACACCTTAAAAATTAATTGATTATTAAAATCTATCGAATAAAAAAATCAGAAGAATAAATTCTTCAGGCTTTTTTAAATCTTTCAGATTTAAAAAAAGAAAAATAGTGCGGGTGAGGGGATCTGAACCCCTGACTTCTAGATTTCGCGCTTAAGGTCATCGGCTTTCGCCTCATCACTCAAAGATATGAGTCTAGCGCTCTAACCAGGCTGAGCTACACCCGCATAGCTATATCTGCTCAACTCTAATCATTTAAAAGCTTTTTTATTTTAACCCTAATCTTTTAGCTAAAGAAGAATCAATTTTATTTGCTAACTCCTTAACATCTTTTTCTGTTAATTTGCTTTTTTGAGCTATCATTTCCATAATTTCCAAATCATTAATCTTTTGATTTATTGCCTTTCTAACTACTTCACTCCACCTTATTTCAGTGTGTTCTTTCATCCTCAAACGCAATTCATTTGGAATTGCTAAAGTTATATTAGTCATATTATGTGTAAATAGGTGATTACACTTATTTAAATCTTTCTGAAAAACAAAAGTTTTAGAGAAAGTTTAAACTTGCAGACCTATTTTGGTTGTTTAAATCTTTCGGAAAATATCTAAAATTTCATTAGTTTTCATGACTGTTACTTTATTTTGTTTATCAAAGTCTTTATCATCGGACCAAATTATTGAATCTTCAATATATAAGTTAGATGCAACAAATATCACATCTTTAGGATCAATATGGCCCATAATTTTATCAGCAACACAAAGATTTAATTTAATTTTATCGTCTTGAATAATTCTAATGTATCTAAATAATTTTTGCATTAAAATTAAATATTCATTTTTATTAATTTTAGCTTTTGTAATAATTAAGTTTTCATATTTCTTAATTTCAGATAATGCTAATTTAGGATAGTAAAAATCCCATTCAGATTTAACAATTATTTCTCTCGTAATAGAATTTTTAATCAAGGCAGACAAAATAATGTTTGTATCAAGAATAATTTTCATATTTTGTATTAAGAGATTAGTTTTATATGTTTTTAGTACAAAATATTGAAGACTTTCCGAAACAAAAGGAAATCTTTATAAATGAAATATTAATCTAAAATCTTATTCGTGGAGGATTTCCTATGGGCAGAATTAAAACACAGCAAGTTAAAAGAATAACTAAAGAAATTTTAAAACATCACAAAAATAAATTAAAGAAGAATTTTGAAGAAAACAAGCCAATTGTAGACGAAGTTGCAACAATCCCTTCTAAAAAGATGAGGAATGTTATAGCAGGTTATGCAACTAGAGAAATGAAACGAGAAGAGTAAAACTCTTCACATAGTAATGGGGAATAAATATTCTTCAAATGATCACACTCATAACAATGAGAAAAAAAAGGGGTAAAGAGATGACAACAACAGATAACTCTATTTTTGTGGGCAATAAGCCATTTATGAATTATGTAACAGGAGTTGTAATGCAATTCAACAACGAAGCAAAAGAAGTAACAATCAAAGCAAGAGGAAAATTTATCTCAAAAGGAGTCGATGTAGCAGAAGTTTCCAGAAGAAAATTCTTAACTGATAAAAATATTTCTGTAGGCGAAATAACAATTGGAAGTGAAGAATTCGAAAACAAAGAAGGTAA
>JAGLOT010000122.1 GCA_023137655.1 Nanobdellota archaeon
GTGAATGTAAGGAACTAATGGAAGAAAATTTTACCAATGAAGGGGATGAAAAATGTTGGGATAATTTTGATACGGCCAATGAAAAATATAATAAAAATTTCTTTATAATTGCTACATTAATTTGAACTTTAATTATTGTTGAATCATATTTCTTAAATATTACAAATATTGGCGCAGGTGTTGCCTGTTCTGGTATAGTTTTGATATTATGGGGATTTATGCGTGGTTGGGAAAGTACAGATAATGTAATTAAATTTGTTATAAGTTTAGTAATTGCTTCTATTGTTATTTTCCTAGCAGTTAAATTAAATAAGAAGTTAGATAAAAAATAAAAAATTCTTGGGAGGATATTCAAGTTCATTTAAAGAATATTAAAATTTATTTAAATAAACCTATAAATGATAGACTCAGATGGAGTAATCCTTGTTTCATCCTCTTAGGTATTGTTTCACCTTTTATTTTTAATAAGTTTCCCCTCTTTGCCTTATTGAATGCATCTATTGGTGATTCTGCATATATTATATTATCTATCACTTTTTTATCATTAAGATATATATTATATGTTGAATTTTCTTTTAAATCACATCCAAATGAAGTGAGTGTTTTATCTTCAATACTTATATGGCCAATTATTTTTTTATCCATTGTGTGTATATTAAAAACTTCTTCAGTATATGGGAAGATGCTAGGGAATTTTTTTCCATCTTTTAATTTGAGTTTTTCAATTAAATACTTACAAGTTTCTTCATCTTTTTGTAAAACATCTGGTTTTTCAACAACTTTTGGCCCCTCACCTACAAAAGGATTACTAGGTTCAGTTCCCTCAACAACTACACATTCTTCTGTTAATGGGAATAAATCATTTGCTCCTGAAGTGGTATAAGATGTGTCACCAAAACCATTACAATCGGCACCTATTCCAGAGTAATCACTCCAAGAATTTCCTCCAATATTAGCTCCATCGATTATATTTGGCTCTGTTGTTTGTGCAACATTCCAAGAATTTCCTGTAGAGCCAGATATGTAAATATTATTATTGTTGTCAAAATAATTATTGTAAATTTCATTGGTGTCTGATAAGGATAAATATATTCCATATTGACCACTATTTGTTATAGTATTTCCAGTTATTATGGTTCCTGTAACTTGCTGTAACTCAATACCTCTTTGATCAAATCCTTCAATAGTATTTTCTTGAATAATGCTATTATCTGAACCATAACCATTAGTGGATTTTTTTAAAGATACTCCGTGAAATTGACCACCATTAGTCATTGTATTTCTTTGTATTATTGCACCTTCTGCACCAGTTCCCTTAACTGCTGATTTGCAATTTGTTATTGTATTGTCTTCAACAACACACTCTTTAGCTAAATTTAATGTAATTGCACTATGATAATTTTCTATATTACAATTTCTTATTGTATTTCTAGCAAAATAAGGGACATTTATTCCAGCACCTCTTCCAACATAGAAAGCAACGCCTGTTCCATCTCCAACTAGTGTTGCACCATCACAATCAATTACATCATTCATTCCGCCGAAGAATATTCCGCCGGTTAAATGTGTGTATGTTCCAGGGCATAAAGTAATACTATCACTAACATAATATCTTGTAGGTGCCCATTCATCTACTTTTCCTTGCCAAGTAGTTTGGTCATTTAAATCTACACATGTTGCTGATACTAGTACTGGTATAAAGAATAAAATTATAATTATAGGTAATATTTTTTTCATAAGACACACCCCTTAGATAATATATGCAGTATTATTTTTAAAGCTTTCTATGGGGGTTATAATATGGACATCTTGATATCAGTTACCATATATTTGATTTGATTCAAAAATAATTAATTTATTAATTGAGAATTTAATTTAAACATTTAACAACAATAACATTATTCTTGCCCTGAATTACTTTTGTTTTAATTCTTTTCTTGTTTGAGAAATAGCCAAGAATAGTGCATGCAAATCTATAATTATCTTTTTCAATTAAACCAATAAAATCATTTTTTCTACCTTTACAAATTACATCAACTTCAATGATTTCGTTTTTATGAACTATATCTGGGAAAGTTTTAGTTTCCTTTAATTTTGCTAATTCTTCTTTTAATGGATAATCAGCTTCAGTTTGTAATAGTTCTAATTCTTTAAAGAATTCACCCCATGTTTTTTCTTTTACTGGGTTTCTACCATTCTTATTAAAACAGAATTTTTGAATTGATATCTTTAACTTATTTTCTTTTGCAAAAATAATTATTCTTTTAATATCTTCTTCATTTAAATTGTTAATTAAAACTGGAGTTAGAACTACTTCTAATTTTTTAGCTGCATATTCAATATTAGATAAAACTAATTTCAGATTATAATTTTTGCCCATAATATTTTTGGCAGATTCATCTGTGAATGCAGATAAGGAGACTGGTAATACTGTATTTTTTGGCAGAGCATCAACAAAAATTTTAGTTAATAAAGTTGCATTTGTAACAATGTGAATATCTTTTATTCTTTCATCTTGGCCCATGATATTGCAATAATCAATTAATTTATCATACAATAAAGGTTCACCATGTGG
>JAGLOT010000123.1 GCA_023137655.1 Nanobdellota archaeon
GAAATGTTCTTGGTGCAAATATCTTAAATGCATTTCAAGTATTAGGTTTATCTGCTGTAATTGCAGGGACACTTATTATACCAGAAATTATGATAACTTTGGGAATTCCTTTAGTATTAATCTCTACTTTCATGTATTATGCAATAACCTCCTATAGAAAAATTAGTAGATGGGAAGGTGCATTGTTAGTATTGTTTTATTTGATGTTTATTGGTAAAAGTTTTGGTTTGTTTTAATTGATTAGGTCATTTAAAAGAATTATTTAGATAATTTAACCAAAAGCTTTTAATGTAAAAAGGTTAAATTAGGTTCATGGTATTAAAACTAGACCCAAAAGGATATTTTCTGATTAAACTAGAAAATGGATTAATTCATTTAGCGTTTTGTAATTATCAGGATAAAAAAGGGTGGTATAAGCAACATGAGATTGAATTAAAACATTTTGCAAATAATAAAGAAGAACTATTGGATTGGGCAGTACATCATAAATTATACAGTCAAGAAGACCATTATGAATATTTAGTTAGGGAATTAACAAGTGCAGAAAACTGCTTGAAAACTAATGAAGAATATGTACAAAAATGAATGAAGAAGTTAAAAAGAATCTAGAAAAACAGCAATATAGAATTGTTGGAGATCATAGTACTGTTAAGATTTGCGGCTGGACTAAAAAGATGATTAAAAATGAAGGTGAATGTTACAAATATTGGTTTTATGGTATTAGAAGTAATCAATGTTTACAAATGTCAACAAATCTAAGTTGTGCAAACAGATGTATATTCTGCTGGAGGGATTATAAGGCGCCAGTTCAAAAAGAATGGGAGGGCCCAATAGATGAGCCTGAATTTATCCTTAATGGAAGTTTAGAAGCACAAAAAAAGTTATTAGGTGGTTTCTGGGGCAATGATAATGCAGATAAACAAATGATGAAAGAATCTGATTCTGTTAAACATATTGCAATGTCTTTAACAGGCGAGCCAATTTGCTATCCTAAAATAAATGAATTTATTGATTTATGTCATAGTAAGAGAATATCTACTTTTCTTGTTACAAATGCACAATATTGGAAAGAAATTGAAAATTTAAGGCCAGTAACTCAACTTTATTTGAGTTTAAGTGCAACATCCAAAGAACAATTGAAAGAAATTGAAAGGCCCTTACTTCCAGAATATTGGGAAAGGATGAATAAAAGTCTTGATATTCTTGCTAAAAGAAAAGACAGAACATGCCTTAG
The DNA here is from genome assembly GCA_023137655.1 of Nanobdellota archaeon. Classification (GTDB taxonomy): domain Archaea; phylum Nanobdellota; class Nanobdellia; order Woesearchaeales; family BS150m-G63; genus JAGLOT01. The sequence goes on from JAGLOT010000123.1 coordinate 1,235, forward strand.
AATTACTGCTATTAATGGGATGAATATGAAAGATGAAGAGGGATGGGCTAAATTAGTTGAAAAAGGCAATCCAGATTTCGTTGAAGTAAAGGGGTATATGTTTGTTGGTGCATCTAGGCAAAGATTAGATAAATCAAATATGCCATATCATGAAGATGTTGTTGAATTTAGTAAAAAAATCAATGAGTTTTTAGGGGATTATGAAATTGCAGCAGAACATATTCCTTCTAGAGTTGTTTTATTTGCTAAGAAGAAGTATAAAAAAGATGGAAAATGGTTTACTTGGATTGATTTTGATAAATTCTTTAAATTAGTTGAGAAAGATAATGTTGAAATTGATAGTTTTCTGAAAGAAACTCCTATGACTGGTATTAGTGGTAAAGGAACTAGAGACTAATATTTTATTATTTTTAAAGAAACTTTAAATTAAAAGATAAGGTCTTCTAAAAGAACACAAGCAGATTCACCAGAGTAAAACTCTGCAGACTTCTATAAAAAGAAGAAAGTCTGTAAGGTTTCACTTCAAAATTAGTGAAACAGTTCTTTAGGGTTTCTTCATACTTTCAGAAACCAAGCTTAAAGATTTTCCAAATCTTTAAACCTCTTAGAGATTTCTTCGAAATCTTTAAATATATAAGATTTATTTCTATTTATGAACTTACCGAGGTGTTGATATGAAAGTAATTACAAAAAAAGATAATATTCTTACACATAAAACAAATGTACTAGTTATTCCAATGTTTGAAAAATCAAAATTTGATTTTAAAGCAATTGATAAGAAATTAAATAATGAAATATCAAGGATAATTAAAGCAAAAGAATTCAAAGGAGAATTTAAGGAATTTAAAAATATTAACACCCATAGCAAATTAAATGCAAAAAATATATTACTTCTGGGGTTAGGTAAAGAAAAGGAACTAAAAACTGAAAGTATAAGAAAAGCTTATGCTGTTCTAGGAAAAGTAATCAAAAGTAGTTCAAATAATAGTTTTTCTTTAATATTGCCAGAAACTAAGTTTAAAAACATTGCTCAGATAATAACTGAGGGTATAATTCTTGGAACTTATAATTTTAATAAATACAAAACAGTAGATAAAGAGAAAATTAAGCAATTAGAATATGTTGTAATTTTGAATGGTTCTGCAAAAGATATTAAAAAAGGCAAAATTCTTACAGAAAATGTCAATAAGGTTAGAGATTTAGTAAATGAACCTGCAGAAAAAGTAACTCCTAGTTATCTTGCTAATTATTCTAAAAAAATTGCAAGTGCAAATAAAAAAACATCTGTTAAAGTTTTTGGTAAAAAAGAAATTGGAAATTTAAAAATTTTTGTTA
>JAGLOT010000124.1 GCA_023137655.1 Nanobdellota archaeon
GAAAGATTAAGTCAGATTAGTGGAAAGAATATTATGGAATTTATTGATAATATCTTTGTTATTAAACTTAAAGATTTTGAAGAACAGAAGAAGAAAATTAGCTTATTAAAGGATTTTGTTGAAAGGGGAAAATTTGATGCTATTATTTTTGATACAATGGGCTATCATTATAGAAAGGCATTGAAAGATGCCCCACCTAGAGTAAATAAGGATGCAGATAATCAGTTTAAAATATTAAAAGAATTAGCAGATGATGGAAAAATTGTTCTGGTAACAAATCAAGTATATGCTAATTTTAAGGAGAGGGATCGGGTTGAAATTGTTGGTGGACAGATGTTTAAGAACTGGAGTGGTGTATTAGTAGAGCTAAGAAAATTAGAAGAAAATATAAGAAAAATGGTTATTTTCAAACCATTTGAAAAAGAAAAAAAATTCAAAATAATTAATGAAGGCTTTACTGCTCTGTAAATTCTTCTAAACTATTTTTGAAGTCTGAATCTTCTTTGATTAATCCCTTATTCCTCATAATTTCTTTGGTAAGGATGTAGAAGAAAATTCCTAAACTTTTTTTACCTTTATTGTTACATGGGATAACTAAATCAACATTATTTGCTTGATTGTTTGTATCACATAATGCAACAATTGGTATTCCAATTCTCATGGAATCATTAATTGCATTTCTGTCTGGCCAGGGGTCTACAACAAGTAAGACTTTAGCTTCCATGTAGTTTTCTAATCCTGGATTGGTTAAGATTCCTGGTGGGTATCTTCCTGGAAAAGATTTTATTCCTAAAAGTTTAGTCATTAATTTGACTGGTTTCCATCCATTTTCCCTTCTGGATACAATTAGAACGTCTTCTGGTTCATATTGGGATAGAAAATCTGCCGCTACTTTGATTCTTTCATCAATTTTTGAAAGATTTAATACAGATAATCCGTCTGGTCTGGTTTTATAGATGAACTTATCCATTGATTTTGTTTTGAATTTTGTACCTATATGGATACCTGCTTTAAGGTAGTCTTCTTTAGCTACTAAAAGTTTTTCATCTTCACTCATATTATTTTTCTCCCTGCAATTTTTCTAACCTCATGCAGTATTGATGTCAACCGAGTTGATTGAAATCGTTGGTTTTAAGGTAAAATTGATGGTTTTGTTTAAAAATGTTTCCTTTTGTCAACATTTAGAATTATTCGCAATAGCTCACAACTAAAAAAATTTCGCTTTTACCCATTCTTTATACTTATTCTCCCAGTTCATAAGTAAAAGTCTTTCTATTTGAACCTAGAATTAGAAATGAAAAAAGAATTAGAAATCTGGCAAATCGGGTATTTCTAAGCCTAAATCGTCTAATTTGGGGGGTTTTGGGATTTCCTTATTAACAGAAATTTCTGGAATATCAGATACTTCAGAGTCAATTGTTTGAGTGGTTGTTTCTGCTAAACAAACATTTTCTATTACTTTAATTACTCTTGCAGTTACAATATCTCCTTTGGTTGCCCCTTTAACAAAAAACAAGAATCCTTTGTATTTACAAATGCCTTCATCAATTGCAGTTTCTTTTATTTCTAATTGTAGAATATCCCCTTCTGAGACTTTAAATTTAGGTTTGGGTGATGAAACTTTTTTGATTTGTTTCTTTTTAGTGGGTTTCTTTGCAGCTTTTTTAGTGGGTTTCTTTTTGAGGGCCCTTTTCTTGACAACTTTCTTTTTGGTTTGTTTTTTCTTGGTTGTTGTCTTTTTAGCTATTTTTCTCTTAGTAGTTTTCTTTGTTATTTTTTTAATTGCTCTTTTGATATGCTTTTTCTTTGCCACCTTTTTTACAACCTTCTTTTTAGTTGTAGTCTTTTTAATATGAGAATTTGATTTCTTTTTAGTCTTAGATTTTGCTATAACCATAATAACACCTCTTTTAATTAATGATATCAAATGGATTTAAAAATCTTTCTTAGAATATATTAAAATAATTAAAAATAAGAAATAAAGGAGGCCGAAGCCCCCTTCAAAAGGGTGTGCAATGAATTAGAAATTATACATCCCTTAGCCCGCTGGTTTCCACAAAGAAATTACATTCGCCATCTGGTAGATTTGGTGAATCAACAAGTTTAGCTACCCTACTTCCTTTCTTACCTTTCCTAAGGTAGATTCTGAATGCAGATGAATGTGCAACAACATGCCCACCAATTGCCTGGGTGGGGTCCCCAAAGAAAGTGTCTGGTTTTGACATTACTTGGTTTGTTACATAAACTACCATATTGTAGACGTCTGCTATTTTCAATAGGGTATGCATGTGTTTGTTTAATTTCTGTTGTCTGGTGGCTAAAGTTCCCCTACCAATAAATTCTGCCCGGAAATGAGATGTCAAGGAATCGACAACAAGGATGCTGGCAGTTATGTCCTCGTCCTTTAACATCTCATCCACCTTATCGGCTAAAAGAAGTTGATGGTCTGAATTATATGCCCTAGCTATTTTTACTTTTTTAAGGACCTCTTCTGGATCTAAACCTGCACCTTCTGCAAGTTGCATAAGCCTTTCAGGCCTAAAAGTATTTTCAGTATCAATATATA
>JAGLOT010000125.1 GCA_023137655.1 Nanobdellota archaeon
GTTCACCATAAACTGCTGCAGTACTTGAAAATATAATCTTTTTAACATCGTATTGAACCATTGTATCCAATAAATTAATTGTCCCTAGAATATTATCCTTATATTTTGCAGGGTTTGTCATAGACTCTCCTACTGCCTTGTATGCTGCAAAATGAATCACTGCATCAATCTTATTCTCTTTGAATACTTTATCCAAGAAATCCTTATTAACTAAATCCCCTTGATAAAAAACTGCTTTCTCATCAACCAAAGATTTTTTACCTTTAGAAAGATTATCAACTACAATTACCTCATATCCTTTTTCAACAAGCTGCTTAACACAAGCACTTCCAATATACCCTGCTCCACCCGTAACCAAAATGTTCATTCTAATTCTCCTTTTTATGCTAAAATCCTTTTAAGGCATTTTTATCTTTTAAGTATTTTAAAGATCGCAATCTTTTAAGTATTTTAAAGATCACAATCTTTTAATTCTCTGACCTTAGCCAAATCTTCTTTGCTTCCAATATCATACCATACTTCATCAAAAACAAAGCCATAAACATTACTATTGGATGCTAAGAACTTAATAAAATCTCCCGTATTATCTAATTTCTCCTGTTCCCTTACACATTTTTCTAATAGTGCAACATCTTTTTGCTTAAACATATAACAAGCAGTAGCAGTTAAGCTGGTTTTTGGCTGAGGTGGTTTTTCTTCAAAACCAATTACCTTACATTCATCATCTAACTCCACAACACCAAATTTATTTGCTAGTTTTTCTTTCTCTATCAAATCATAAATCGCTAGAATTGAACTATCTTTTTCTCTGAAGAACCTAAAGAACTTATCAAAATCTAAACCTAGGAGATTATCCCCTGCAATAACCATTAATTCATCATCAAAATTATTCTTTTTAATAAAATAATGAATATCTCCAATAGCACCTAATCTATCTTCATTTGTAAGCGTTTGGTCATTCACAATATTAACATTTTCTTTGTCCTTTGCCCACTCAAGAAAATGACTATAAAACTTATTATTTGTAATTACATGTACTTTATCCACTTTATCTTTAATTTTATCAATAATATGGTCTAAAATAGGTTTTCCACCAATATCCAATAATGGTTTGGGTATGTCCAAAGTTAAAGGATAGAGTCTTGTTGCGTATCCTGCTGCAAGAATTAATACATCCATTTTTTCTCTCCGAGGAGACCTGAAGAATGCGTTCTTCTGATTAAATCACCCCTATAATCTAATATTATACTAATAATGTCTAATTTAAAAATCTTACCCTTTATAGTGGATAAATCTAAAGGTTTTACCTGCAAGAAAAATAGAGTGAGCCTTGAAGGGTTCACTCTTCAAAACCGAAAAGCTTTTAAATTAACCAAAAGTCATACATCCTAGACGGTCAAAGCTACCTGGTTCACCTGTTCCCATTCCGAACACAGAAGTTAAGCAGGTATACGTTCTGGGGTGTACTGCATTTATGTGTGGGAAACCCAGAAAGCTGTCCTCTCTTCTTTCAAATCTTAATAAGAATTAAAATAATTCATTTACTTAATATAAATTATAGAATTGTAGTATAATCAAATATCTATGACAATCTTGCCATCTTGAGAATTAATTTCTTTAATATGCTTATGATCCTTATATTTCTCTTTAACTCCATCCCACCCAGCTTTTCTTAATTCATCGACATCTTTAAGCAATTTCTTAATATCTATATAATTATTATAAATTGCATTACCCTTTTCAGTATTCTCTTCTATTTGAACTTTAATTTTCTCAACATTTTCTGTTTGTTTCTCAATAATATTTGTATATTTATTTTTGAATTTCTCAACCCTTTCAATAATTAAATTATCAATCACAGCACTAAAGGTATCATATCCCTTAAATTCACCATCAAAACTTTTAAGCTCAAATGGAAATCCTTTTTTTCCACCATAAACAACCGCTTTTGCTTTTCTATTAATAAGTTCGGAAAAGGATTCAAATAACTTTTTGATCTCTCCCTCATTAACACAATTATTATCTTTTTTAACAATACTAAAACAAACTTCTTCAGCATAAACCCCTCCCAAACCTAAATCCATTGCGAGAGTTTTAACAATGTTTTCCTTGTCAGTGCCTTGAATCAAATCCTTAAAACCTTCATAATCCAAACTAAACACATCTGTCATCTCAGGTGGGAATTCATATTTTAATCCTTTCCTAATGCTTCTATTGCTCCAATCCTTTCCTGCTAATGGGGAAAGTATAGTATAATCATCTTTACATAAAATCATATTACCTGGATTAAATAATTCAAGAACTAAAATAAATTTCTTTGGGATTGCCACATTATCCACATAAACATTTTTCTCAAATTCAATTTCTAAAATTCTATCAAACCCTTTTTGCCTTACATCTTTAACCCATGCATTGCTTAAATGTTTTCTTAGAAAAGTACAAAAACCCATTGGAAATAATCTCATGGGTAATCTCCTTTTAGTAAAATAAACTAACCTCGGGATTTCAAATTTTAAAACAAGATTACCATGTCCTGTAACAAAAAATCTAAAATAAAAT
>JAGLOT010000126.1 GCA_023137655.1 Nanobdellota archaeon
ATTTGGATAATGGCTTATTTGCAAAATTTATGTTATCTACTTCATTAAATGCAGATTCTTTAAAGATTAAAAGTTTATAATTATCCCCAAGTATTTGATGTTTAGTTAAGGGTCTAATTTCATTAATATTCTGGTTGCCTAATAAGACTACATCTTGACTATTCTTCAAATCAGACATTATAAATCCTGCAGCATAATTGCCATTTTGTTCTAATAAGAATAGTTTTTCTTCATTGGGAAAATTATTTTGAAATTCTTGTACATCTCTGTATATCAATATTGATGATATGAAAAATACAATTAAGGATATTAGTAATAAGAAACCTAGTGCCTTGAATATTTTTTTTGTTATTAAAAAGAATACTATTGCAATTATTATAATTATTATCGGCGATAAAGTTAGTATGTTCATATTACACCCCTTTTAAGGTATATTATGTTTGGGCATATTTAAAATTATTGATTTTATGTTAATCTAAATTCTTCATCTTCTGGTGTAATTATTAATTTGCTTGTATCACTAGAACTTATATCATAGTTACGTAATCTTTCTTGAAGGGAGATAATATAGGCATTTCTTTGTTTTATTTTATCTTTTGTATCTGGAATAAATTTCTCAAATTCAATTATTCCAGAATAACCACCCAGTCTCATGTCTGATATATCATCTATATTGCTAGTGTATTTTGGTGGTGCGATTTTTAAGCAATCAATTAATGTTTTAAGAACTTCAGGGTTTGTAATTTTATTTATTCTTGTTTCTTGTTCATATTTTTCATGGGGTAAGGAATAATCTTTTTGAAATTCTTTAAATTCTTCCTTAGCTAAAAGTTTTTGAACTGCAGAATACCATCCAATTTTATGTTCTCTTGCAATTCCTTGTGCAACTTTTATTATATCATAAATAGTGGCAGGTTTATTTTTACCTATTTTAGTAGTTGGTGTATCTGTACACATGTTTAATATTGTGGTGGGATTTGCAGGATTATGAATCCTTTTATGGAGATATCTGCCCCCGACTAAATTACCTAAAAATTCATCACGATTACTTATTGATGCAATATATTTTAAGAATGGTCGAAGTTCATGTTCTCCTCTAGAAGCAGCGCCAGCAAGAGTTAAAGTAGGCAGGTGTTTAACTAATATTCTAAATTCCAACTCTTCTTGAGTTTCAGACATAATTAAATTATAGTGTTTTTAATATTTAAATCTTTCTATTTATTTGTCACTAAAAAGTAGTAATCGTCGAGAAATGTCTAAATTATACTATTTTTGTTAAAATTATAAAGAATTAATAAAATTAGTTAAGAAAAATTAGAATATGAGATTTACTCTACAAGGATTCCGTTAATTGTAGGTTCTTGGCCAGGTCTGTTAGTAATTTTAGCTAGACCTTTATCGGTTTCAACAACTGCCCCTTTTGTGAGGATATTTCGTCTAATATAGTTCCGATTTGCTGTATTTTCTTTTTCTTTTAGAATTTTAGCTTTAATTGGCTTACCTTTGATAACAAGATTGATTTCATTTGCATGTAAAAGTACTTTTTTAGTGTTTCCACCAACAGTTCTCCTTTCTTTTACTTGTCTTTCGCCGACTTTGGTTTTTATTGGGCTATTTCCCATTTCAAAAATCCTTTTTTTCCTATAGGATTTATACCTTCCACCGGTTGCGGTTCTTTTAGATCTTGTTTGTGTAATTGCCATTTTTATCAATAAAACAATAAACCATTTAAAAATGTTTCGGATAAGATTTAGAAAGCTTTAAATAGGGTCCTCAAATCTTTTACTATAATTTTATTCAGGGTGATTAACTATGGAAAATTCAAGACCTTTAGACACATTAAACAATGCAAGAAACAAAAGAGTTATAGTAGAACTCAAAAACCAAAAACAATTTGTTGGTAAATTAAAATCATTTGACATTCATATAAACACAGTTTTAGATGATGCAAGAGAAATGATTGATGGTGCAGAAAAAAGACAACTCGGCACTGTTTTCCTGAGAGGGGATACAATCATATTAATATCATTAGCAGATTAAATAAATAATAGGTAAAACAAGATGACAAAAGGAACTCCTTCAATGGGTAAGAAATCCGGCAAAAAGAACATGATAATGTGCCGGAGATGTGGTAAAAGATCTTATAATATTAGTAAGAAAAGATGCGCAAGTTGTGGATACGGAAGATCCTCCACCTTAAGAAGTAGAGCAACCATTAAAGACAAATAGTTATTATCTATTTTTTGTTTTGAAAAAACCTTGAAGAAATTTATTTCTTCTAATAATTTTTTTTCTTAAATTTAATATTTCTAATTTTTAATTAATTTTGTTTTAGTATTTAAACACTAGACAAGTAGGCGTGAAGTTTATAATGTTATTTAATTCAATTATCTTATGTTAAAGGAATTAATTTTTGATGAAGATATGGCTTATATTATAGGGGCAATATTGGGTGATGGTTATATATCTAATTCAACAAAATCTAAAACAGATTTATCTAAAGATTATAGAA
>JAGLOT010000127.1 GCA_023137655.1 Nanobdellota archaeon
ATGATGTTGATTTAATCCGACCATTAAACTTAAAACCATTATTAGATAAAAAGTTATCAGAATTATCAGGGGGGCAATTACAAAGAGTTGCCATAGCCCACTGTTTATCCAAAGATGCAAAAGTATTCCTATTAGACGAACCTTCTGCTTATCTGGATGTAGAACAAAGATTATTGGTTGCTAAAGTTATTAGTGATATGATGCATAAAAAAGGTAGTTCAGCTTTAGTTGTTGACCACGATTTATTATTCATAGATTACCTAAGTAATAGTCTAATTGTATTTACTGGAGAACCTGCAATAAGTGGGGCAGTAAAAGGCCCATTTTCAATGGCTAATGGTATGAATATATTTCTAAAGGATCTTAATATTACAATGAGAAGGGATAAAGAAAGTTCCAGGCCAAGAATCAATAAACCTGAATCTGTTCTTGATAGAGGGCAAAAGAACGCAGGCAATCTTTATTATAATTAAAAGAAAGGTATCCGTTTTCCTACAAAAAGAAACACTGCTAAAACAATTAAGAGTATTATAACAAACAATAATCCATAATGATGTTTCTTCCTTACATTATGTTCTGAACTAAATAAATTCTTTTTATTTTTCAAATCTTTATTTTTATCTTTTCGAGCATTAAGCATTTCTTTTCTAATATTTTTACTACTTTTATTTTTCTTTAGGGAACTTGCATTCCCAGTAAAGAACCTTTGATTCTTTTCTTCCTCTTTTTTATTTTTCCCAAACATTTTTGAACCTCTTTTATTCTTCTAAGTGTTTTGTGCAATTAACCAAATGCACTTTATGATTTCCATCTTCTTCAATATCAAATATTGAAACTGCTGTATTTTTAATGCCCCATAAAGATTCAAATTCCGATTGTGGTTTATTATAGGCCATTAATAAAAATAAAACTGTTGGGGCTGCATGAGTAACAACAAGAATTGTTTTGTCCTTATACTTACTAAGCATATCATTAAGAAAAGTTCTAAACCTTAACATCATTTCATCTCTATTCTCAGAACCACACGGAGGGTAATCAAAATTAAAATCTTTTGGCACACCTGTTTTCCCACTTAAACATTTAATGTGCCTTTCTCTTAATCCCTTATCCAATTTTAATTCTAAATTAGGGTGATATTTCATAATCTCTTTGGCAGTATCAACTGTTCTCCCCAAATCACTAGTATAAATAGCATCTATCTTTTCATCTTTAAATCTTAAACCTACTTTTTGCGCTTGTTTAATCCCTTCTTCAGAAAGTGTACCATCCATATGTCCCTGGTGGATTTTATTCTTATTTTCAATAGTTTCAGCATGTCGAACAACTATTAATCTCATCTAAACTCTCCTCAAAAAAGTAAGAAATCCTGTATGGCTAATCAAAGGAGTAATTGGCTTAGCAATTTGTCCACTTAACTTCCATTCTCTTTCAGCAGTTTCTTTAACCTTAACTAAAATAAATCCTTCTTCTAAGGCAGCATTAACCAAATCTAATGCCTGAGTTATCTGTGGTGTATATCCCACTAAAAATCCCCCCCTACGCAATGCCTTAGCACAATGCTTAACAGCCTTCCAAGGCTCTCTTAAATCTAAAGTAATCAAATCAAGATTTATCTCATCTATACCTTCATAAATATTTCTTACTTCAACTTTAATATTTTTAACATCTACTTTCTCAATATTGCCTCTTGCAATTTTAGCAAAATCTTCCCTTAATTCATAAGCTGTAACACTTTTACAAAAATGTGCAAGATAAATACTCAAGGCACCAGAACCAACTCCCGCATCTAATACATTACTATCTTTACCAACACCAGTTTCAGTTAAAATTGCACCAACATCTTTCAAAGAGATTATTTGAGCGCCCCTTTTAATTCTTTCATATAAATCAAGAAATTCAGGTTCTAAAATAGAATATTCTACACCAGTATTTGTTTCAACTTTATCTTTAGAAAAATCTTCTTTTCCATGAAGATTCTGCAAATCTTCTTTTTTAATCATCCCATCTTTAGAATGGAAATCCCTATCGCCTTTGATTAAAAACTTATTTTTATTAGAAATTAAAACTTTCATATTTCACCTATTTTTTTATATCCACTACTTTTAATAAAATACCTTCACTAGTCACTGAATAAACAATAAATCCTTTCTTACTATCTATACCTAAGTCTAGTCTCATGTTTTTAGGAATTACTATCTGCCCCCTCTTATCACACTGAACTAATGTTGGATATCTTTTCATATTGGTTGACTTTTTTTATATCTGATAATAAAATGAAAAGACTTGAAGACGATTAGTCTTCTTATTTTTTCATTTTGGTTGACTTGGAATAATTCTGATATTCAGAATTTAATACTTAATTTCAGTATTATCAATCTGATATTCAGAATATTTATCTGATATTAAGATTATCTTAATATTGCGTCAATCACCTCCTCTTTCCATCCAACAGTTCTAAGGATCTGTTTAATCTCATTCATATTTTTTCCTTGCATAATCTTATAATCAAT
>JAGLOT010000128.1 GCA_023137655.1 Nanobdellota archaeon
TCCCCAAAACCAGGGAGTTCTGGTCGTGAACTAATTGCAGCACAAGAATCTTGAAAAGTTTTTCTTTCTATTTTTGTTGTCATACTAATATTTTTAAAAATAAATCTTCCAGAAACAACAAATAAAATTCCTGCAAATAATAATGCAAAAATTATGAAAACAATTACTCCTTCTCTCACATCCATTGCTTTTTTGTTTTTTCTAATCATTTTCATCATCACAATAAAGTTCTTGGTTTCCCCAGCCGGATTTATGGTCATTTTCTTCAAGGAAGATGCAATATTCTTTTGTCCCACATCTACCTGTAAATGTTAATTTATCATCTTCTGTGCTATAAACCATTAAATATGCATTACAGCTCATAGAATCATGTCCTATTTCATCATCTGTATCACAATCTCCATGAATTAAATCATTATCATTATCTGACTCCATATTGTACCCATTGTTATCTTCATACCCCACACATAAATCACAAGAATCTAAATAAACATCACCATCTCTGTTGTAAATAGGATCATGAATCCTTTCTGCAAGGTCATCAAACATGAAGTTTTGATTTAAGTTTTCACAGGCCTCTAATGAGGCTTGTCTGTCTAACTTTGTAAGGTAATTATTAGCTACTTTGAGCCTTCCATACCCCCAATAAGTTATTATGCCTGCAATTAATAGACATAAAACTAACCCTATGATTATTGCAACCATTGATGCAGCTGCTTTTTTGTTTTTGCTGTTATTCATGTTAGGCCTCATTAAAGTTTATACAACATTTTTGATTTTCTTCTGAACAAGAAAATGCTGGATTCTCAAGTTCACCCATTTTACATGTGGATCTGCAATCCCCTTTTCCAGTACATGCTTGGAAGAACTCATTTTGTTCTGAAGATTTAAAAACAAAACTATACAAGAATATGGCTACAAATATTAATGCTAAAACTAAAGTTATAATTACCGGCCACTCTAAATTCGCTTTTTTGTTTTTTTTAATCATTTTATTTTTTTTAATTTGATTTTGAAGATTGTTTGAATTTAATTTGCTAGGTCAATTATTTCATTTGTGCAAGAATCTATTGATGAGCAAGTCCAAGAATCTTGTGATTTGGAACATGAAAAACCAGTTTGGTCTTTTACATTTTCTAAACTTGTTATAGATAATGTAATCTCAAATTCATTTTCTGCATAATCCATGAGCATGGATGAAGATGTTGTGAAATAATATTCAGGAATATTAAAACAGAAATTAGATTCTGAATTCTCAAATGTTTTTATTAAAACTAAATTATTTAATAAACTCAACTTAGTTAATATTCTGGCAGTACTTAATATTCCAGTTAAAGGATTTGATTGTTCTTCATATGATTGGTATATTGCATAATAAATATCATAAGCAGGTGAATAATCTTCTAATTCCATATACACTTCTGCAATTGCTGCTTTCCATTCATTTGGGCTATCTGTATTTATGGCAATTTCTTCTGCAATTTCTTTTGCATCTTCTAATTTTCCCCTTGCTAATAAAACTTTAATTTCTGCAAGTTTTGTGCAAGTTTCTGCCATATCCCCTTTATCGTCTCCAGGTATTGCCTTGTAAATATCTCTTGCATCTATGAAATCTCCCCTTTGACAAAGAGTATCTGCAAGTAAAATTGATTTTTCCCTTCCTTGTCCCCCTCCAATTGTGAGGTCATCGACATCAAAATCACATTTATCTTTAAACTCTCTAAAATAGGAAATTGCAGAACTTTCATGTTCATTATATAATGCAATAGTTATTTTTTCAGAATAATCTTCTGCTGTTAGACCTGAATGTGCGCATTTATCATCAACTAAACCGAGAGCGGCTAAACCATCATGTGGTAGGTTCTTAATTTTAGGGTATAACGCAATAACTACTATGGATAATATTGCTACTGCTAGGAGAATTGTTAATGTTTGACTAAATTGTACTTGCATTGCTTTTTTGTTTTTCATGTGAACATAAAGTTTGGCATTGTTAAACCGCCCCTAAGCCCCATTATAACTAAAATTAATACCCCTAATAGGATTACTGCTGCCCCTATGGCTACGAATTTAGACATTTGTGCTTTTTTGTTTTTCATTGTTTTAATTTGGTTTTTGATATTTAAATTACTTTGGATTAATATTCTACTTATTCTTCTGAGATATAAATAGAATCACAAACATGCCTTACTTCATCAAAGTTATATGGCATAAATATTGTAAAATCTTGATTTGACTGGTCAAAATCATATGCTGTATAAATTACTGCATGGTCTTTTGTTAAATCGAATGCCATTCCCTCAACAATATTTTCTGGATCAATTTCACTTTGTTTTTCCTGTGAACACCCTTTATAATCACAATCTGCAAAAATATCTGCATAGGTTAAATCTGAATTTCTTGGAGATTGAACTGATAAATAGTCTATTAAATCTGATTGGGTGATTTCCATATTTTGATTTTTAAAGGAAATTATGGAACAAATAAAACAGTATCTTTTT
>JAGLOT010000129.1 GCA_023137655.1 Nanobdellota archaeon
AATAAAGTTGATAGATTAATCAAAGAATTAAAATTAACACCTGAAGCAATGCAAGAAAGATTTATGAAAATCATTGTTGGTGTTAATGCAAAAATTAAACAAATTGCAGAAAAAGAATATGGGGACAAATGGCAAACAAACGTACAAATTGGCAGTGTTTGTTTTGGTTCAGCATATCATAATTGGGGTTTATCAATTCCTTATATGAAGAAGAATGGAATAACTTTCAAAGAAATTATTGATGCTTATGAAAGTGGTAATGATGAAGATTGGAAAGCATTAGCAAAAAAAGCACCAATTCACGAAGTTGTTCTTGATGCAGTTATTGACCATTTACCAAATCCAGTTGTAGCTCAAAAATACAGAGTTCCAAAAATTTGGCATGGTGATATGGAAAGTGAAGATGGTAAATCTTTAATTTCATGTAATGCAAAAGGCCCATTATTCTTTGTTATTAACAAAATAGTTGTGGATCCACAAGCAGGAGAAATTTGTGCAGGAAGATTATTTTCAGGTACAATGACCAAAGGAACTCAGGTTTATTTAAACAGAGCAAAAATACCTGCAAGAATCCAACAAGTATATATTTACAATGGTGCAAAAAGAGAAATCGTTGATAATGTACCGGCAGGAAATATTATTGGGGTTGGTGGACTTAAAGCAATCCCAGGAGAAACAGTCACATTAGAAGAATCAGAACCTTTTGAAGAAATAACTCACTTATTTGAGCCAGTTATTACAAAAGCTATTGAAGCTAAACAAGCAAGTGACTTGCCAAAGTTAATTGAAATTTTAAGACAGGTTACCAAAGAAGACCCTTCAATTAAAGTTGAAATTAATGAAGAAACTGGGGAGCATTTAATGCACGGCATGGGTGAATTACATCTTGAGATTATTGAAAACAGAATTAAAACAGAAAAAGGGTTAGATGTTAAAACTTCGCCACCAGTTGTTGTTTATAGAGAAACTATAGCTAAGGTTGGAGCAGAATATGAAGGAAAATCACCTAACAAACATAATAAATTATATTTTATTGTTGAACCTTTAGATGACGATATTTCTAAAATGATTAAAGCTGGTGAAATACCTCAGATGAGAATCAAGAAGAAAGATATTGAATTAAGAAATAAGTTTGTTGAATGTGGTATGGAAACTAAAGAAGCAGACAAGGTTAAAGATGTCTATGAAGGAAGTATCCTAGTTGATAAGACAAGAGGTATTGTGCATATTGGAGAAATCATGGAAATGATTTGTGATACTTTTGAAGACGTTATGAGGTTAGGCCCATTGGCCAAAGAACCTTGTATTAAATTAAAAGTTTCTTTGATGGATTGTAAATTGCATGAGGATGCAATTCACAGAGGTCCGGCACAGCTTTATCCAGCAGTAAGAGAAGGTATCAGAGGTTCTATGATGACAGCAAGACCTGTTCTATTCGAACCAATGCAAATTTTAAGAATTGAAGCACCTGAAGATTACATGGGTGAAGTGTCTAAGCTTATTAGTAATAAGAGGGGACAACTTCAAGATATGCAACAAGAAAAAGGATTATCTGTTATTACTGCAAAAATGCCAGTTGGAGAAATGATTGGTTGGAGTTCAGCTTTGAGAAGCGCAACAGGCGGTAGAGGAATATCATCCCTAATGGATCAGATGTTTGAAAAACTACCTGATGAACTTCAAGACAAAATCAGGAAACAGATAGTTCAAAGAAAAGGATTAAGCGATAATGCATTAGGGGCTTAATTGTTTTTTATTTTATTTTATTTTATTAACAGAATGATAGCAACATTTATATACATAAATTGGTTAAATATGGACATGAGGAAGGGTGGAGAATCAAAACTAACGTTCCTCTCCGGAGGCCTATAAAATGGAAGAATTCATAAAAGAATCTCTTGAGAATGATGAAGATATTTATTCTTTTGAACAAGATAAACCAAGTAGTTTTAACCCTATAAGGGAAATTTCAGAAGAAAAAACAGAATCAATTAGTGTGCAGAATAATGTGCATCATAGCATATCTAAAAAACCAGCTTCAGATGAAGAATTGGCAGAAATTCTTTCAAGACAAAGAGCTACAATCAAGGTTGTAGGTACAGGAGGCGCTGGAAATAACGCAATTAATAGAATTGCTGAAGTGGGTGTTGCAGGTGCAGATATTGTTGCTATTAACACAGATGCTCAAGATTTACTTTATACAAATGCAGATTACTAATTATTAATTGGAAAAGAATTAACAATGGGCTTAGGTGCAGGAGGCGACCCTAAAGTAGGAGAAGAAGCAGCCCATGAATCAGAACAAGATCTTAAAAAAAGCATGGCTGGAGCAGATATGATTTTTATAACCTGTGGTTTAGGAGGAGGAACAGGAACAGGAGCAGCACCAGTTGTTGCAGCTTTAGCAAAAAAACAAGGAGCATTAACAATTGGAGTTACAACATTACCATTTACAATTGAAGGTAAAAAAAGAATTGAAAATGCAGAATATGG
>JAGLOT010000013.1 GCA_023137655.1 Nanobdellota archaeon
CTGAGAAAAAAGTAGAAGCTAAGGTTGAAGTTAAAGTTGCAGAAGTAAAAAAAGAACAACCAAAGGTAGAAGAGAAACCCGAAGTTGTTGAAAAATCAGAATCAAAAGAGCAAACCATTCAGACCAATGAAGAGTCTAAAACTCTTCTTAAATCAAAAAAAGAAACTAATGAGGCTAAAAAAGAATGAAACTTGATACTAAAAATATGAATGAAGCTGAATTAGATGCTAAATTAAAAGAATTAAAGTTTGAGCTAATGAAAGCTCGTACTAGAATGTCTTCAGGTGGTGCACCAGTTAAAGGTCAACCAACCATGAGGAATATCAAAAAAAATATTGCTAGAATTAATACAAAAATAACGGAGGTTAATAAAAACAAAAATCATGAGTGAAATATGCATTAAGTGTGGCTTACCAAAAGAACTTTGTGTTTGCGAATCCATCGCAAAAGAAAGTCAGCAAATTATTGTTAAGATTGTAAAAAGGAAATTTGGGAAGAAATATACTATTATTAAAGGCATAAACCAATCAGAAATCGACCTAAAAGATGTCGCTAAGAAACTCAAATCACAAATGGCTTGTGGTGGTTCATTCAAAGATGGGCAAGTTGAGCTTCAAGGGGATCACAAAGCAAAAATAAAAGCTGCTTTAACCAAAATAGGATTCAGTGAAGATACAATAAAAATTTTTGGAAGATGATTGACAAAATCAAAAACATTCCAAAATCTGAATTAATAGGTTTGATGATTGAAACACCTTCAATTCAAGGAAAAATTATAAATGAAACAAAACACACCTTAGAAGTCATTGATGGAAAAGGTCAAAGAAAAAAAGTGTTGAAAAATCAAGAAATCATCCTTATCAAAAATAATCAAAAAATAAAAATTCACGGTAAAATACTTGAAATAAAACCCGAAGAGAGGTTAAAAAAAATAAAATGGTAAAAAAAGAAACAAAATCAGAATGTGAAGACAAAAATTGTCCAATCCATGGTAGCCTTAAAACTAGAGGTAGATCATTCAAAGGTGTCGTTGTTTCATCAAAAGCTCAAAAAAGCGCAGTTGTTGAATGGGCAAGACTAAGAAAAGATAAGAAATATGAAAGATATGAAAAAAGAAGAACCAAAGTTCAAGTTCATAATCCTGAATGCATTAATGCAAAAGAAGGAGATAATGTAATAATCTCAGAATGTAGGCCTTTAAGTAAAACAAAACAATTTGTTATAACTAGTTTAGTTAAAGACAAAGTAAAGGAAACACCTACAAAAGTAAAAACTGAGAAAAAAGAAACTAAAAAACAACCAAAAAAAGTTGAAAATAAATCCGAGTAAAAATGAAAGCTGTAAAATCAAAAACAACAAGGGCACTACCCACCCAAGCATTAGTACCTACATGTGATAATTCAGGTGCTAAACTATTAAAAGTATTTGGAGTCAAAGGTTTAACCACAACTAAGGGTAGACAACCTGCAGCAGGTGTTGGAGATATTGTACTTGCATCTGTTAAAAGAGGACGACCAGACATGGTTAAAAAAGTTGTTTTTGCAGTAATAGTCAGACAGAAAAAAGAATTCAGAAGAGCTGACGGAACAAGAATCAAATTCGAAGATAATGCAGCAGTTGTATTAAAAGATATAAAAGGAAATCCAAAAGGGACTTTAATTAAAGGTCCAGTAGCAAGAGAGGCTTGTTCAAGATTCCCCGGAGTAAGTAAATTAGCAAAAATAGTTGTATAAATAATATAAACATAACAATCAAGGTATAATAAAATGAAAACTACAAGTAAATTACCAAGAAAACAAAGACTTGCAAGATATGATGCAAACTTACATGAAAGAGGAAAATTCCTTTCTGCACACCTGTCAAAAGAATTAAGAGAAATGCACGGGAAAAGAAATGTGAGAGTTAGAACTGGTGATAAGGTTAAAATTTTAAGGGGAAACTTTAAAGGTAGATCGGGTATTGTATCTTTGGTAGACATCAAAAAAGAAAAAATCTTCATTGAAGGTGTTGAGGGTGTTAAAAAAGATGGAACTAAAGTTAAAAAAAGTTTCGTACCAAGTAATTTATTAATAATTGCATTAAATTTAGAAGATAAAAAAAGAAAAGCTAAATTAACTAAATCAGAAGATGTTAAAACAACCAAAGTTGTAAAGGAGATAAAAAATGACTAAATTCGGACTCAAAAGAATCCCATCACCAAAAACTTGGGATATTAAAAAGAAAAAAATAAGATTTACTACTAGACCCCTTCCAGGTCCATTCAAATTTAATGAAAGTCTTACATTAACTGTAATATTAAGAGATTACTTAAACTTCGTAAATACTATGAGGGAAGCAAAATTCGCAGTGAATAATAATGAAATCCTCATCAATAATAAAAGACGAAAAGATGTAAAAAATACTGCAGGATTTATGGATGTTATCTCATTCCCTAAAATGGATCAATATTTTAGATTAAATATTAGTAAAAAAGGTAAAATAATCATTTATGAAATTAAAAAAACAGAAGCAGATTTAGTCCCTTCAAAAATTAAAGGTATTAAAATTGCAAATAAAGAAACAATTCAAATTAGTCTTGCAGGTGGAAAAAACATCCTAACTAAAAAGAAAGGTTTCAAACCAGGGGATTCATTAATACTCTCTGCTAAAGACAATAAAATTATTGAACATATTAAACTTGAAAAAGGCGCATTTATAATCCTTACAGCAGGAAAACACGTAGGGGAACAAGGTGTTATTGAAACAATTGAAGGTAACAATATCATATTCAAAACAAAAGAAGGAACTGAACTTGAAACAAAGAAAAGATATGCTTATGCTTTGGGGAAGGGTAAAAGTTCAATAAAATTAGATGAATAAAATGGAAAAAATGAGAGAAATTCGAATAGAAAAAATGACCCTAAATATTGGTGTTGGTAAAAATCCTGCTCTTTTAGATAAAGGGGTTATGTTATTAAAACAAATTAGTGGAATGACTCCATTCAAGGCAATAACTCAAAAGAGAATTGCTGGTTGGGGTATTAGGCCTGGACTTGCAATTGGTTGTAAAGTAACAATAAGAGAGCCAGCTAAAGTTAAAGAACTATTAATAAGATTGTTACAAGCAAAAGATAATGTCTTAACTGCTAAACAATTTGATGAAAATGGAAATATTGCTTTCGGTATTCATGAATATATTAACATTCCAGGTGTAAACTATGACCCTAAAATAGGCATTATTGGTTTACAAGCATGCTTAACTTTAGCAAGACCTGGTTTCAGAATAAAGAAAAGAAAAAATCAGAAAAGAAAAATCCCATTAAAACATAAAATTACTAAAGAAGATGCTTTAGAATTTATGAAAACAAACTATAATGTTCAAATAGGTGAAAAAGATGACAACTAGTGATCACGCAAAAGTATACAAACAACTTAAGGTAAAACCTGCAATTTTGCAGAAATACATTAAACATAACTCTCCAAAAGATAGGGAATTTGGAAAAAGTTCCAAAAAATGTAAAATTTGTGGAAGGCACTCTGCACACATCAGTAAATATCATTTAAATCTTTGCAGAACCTGCTTTAGAGATGTAGCAACAAAAATTGGATTTAAAAAATATAATTAAGTAAAAAGAAAAAGGTATAAAATAAAATGTTAAATGACCCATTAGCAAATGCATTATCAAAAATTTTGAATGCAGAAAAAGTAGGAAAAAAGGAAGTTACTGTTTATCCTAGTTCAAAAGTTATTGAAAAAGTATTGAGAATTATTCAAGATAAACAATTTATCGGTGAAACAGAAAGAACCGAAACAAGACAAGGTGTAATATTAAACCTTAACCTAATCAACAAAATAAACAACTGTGGTGTTGTTAAACCTAGATATCCAGTTCAAAGTGATGGTTTTGAGAAATTTGAAAAAAGATACTTACCTGCAAAAGGTTTTGGATTTTTAATAGTTTCAACTTCTTCAGGCCTAATGACCCAAGAAGAAGCAATTGAAAAAAACCTAGGGGGGAAATTAATAGCTTTTGTTTACTAAATCAAAATAAATAATACTAATAAATTAACTAAAATGGCTGAAAAGAAATATAACATAATAACTGAAATCGCAATTCCTGAAGGAACTCAAATTACTTTTGAGAACGATATGTTAAAAGTAAAAGGTTCAAAAGGAGATGTAGAAAGAAACTTAAAAAATCCTTTAGTTAAATTAGAAGTTAAAGAAGGAAAAGTTATACTTAGCTCAATCAAATTTACCAAAAGAGAAAAAAAACTCTCTGGCACATTTAAAGCACACGTAAATAATATGATTAGAGGCTCAAATGAACAGCACATATATAAATTAAAAATATGTTCATCACACTTTCCAATGAATGTTTCAATGGGTAATGGAGAACTTGTTGTTAAAAATTTCTTTGGAGAAAAATCACCAAGACATTTAAAATTAAAGTCTGATTGTGAAGTAAAAATTGATGGTACAGACATCATTGTAAAATCTTGTAATATTGAAATTGCAGGTCAAGTTGCCGCAGATATTGAATCATTAACAAGATTAACAAATAAAGATCGAAGAGTATTCCAAGATGGAATATTTATTACAGAAAAAGATGGAAAAGGACTAATTTAAAATGATAGAAAAGAAAAATAACCCAACATTTAAGAGACAAGATGCTCATAAAAAAGGTAGACTTAAAGGTAAATGGAGATCTGCAAGAGGATTACAATCTAAAATTAGGTTGGCTAAAAAGGGTTATGGTAAAAAACCAAAAACAGGATATAGAAATGCTAAAATAATAAGAGGTTTAATTAAATCAATTGAATTCGTCGAAATTTCCACATTAAAAGAACTTGAAAATGTTCCAAAAAATACTGGAATCATAATAAAAACTATTGGTTTAAAAAAGAAACTTGATATTGTAAAAAAAGCAATAACATTAAAAATCAAAATTTTGAATATAAAAGATGCAGATAAGTTTTTAAAGGAAAAAGAAGCTGAAATTAAACAGAAGAAAGAAGCTAAAAAGAAGAAGGCAGCATCAAGAGTTAAACATAAAACAATAGCTGAAGACAAATCTAAAGTCAAACAGAAGAAAGAAGAAACTGCAGACGTCAAAAAAGAAAAGACTGAAGAAGAACTTAAAGCTGAAAAGAAAGCAGAAGCTGAAAAGAAAAATAAAATTTTAACTCAAAAAAACCAATAAATAAAGATTAAGACTGAATAAAATGAAATTAAATACACAAAAAAGAATTGCAGCAGATGTCCTAGGATGTTCAGCAAATAGAGTTACCCTAGATGAAGAAAGACTAGATGAAATAAAAGAAGCAATTACTAAAACAGATATAAGATCCTTAATTAAAGATAAAGCAATTAAGATGAAACCAATTGCAGGTACATCTAAAAGTAGAACAAGACACGTTAAAAACCAAAAGAAAAAAGGTTTAAGGTCTGGTTATGGTAAAAGAAAAGGTAAGGCAACTGCAAGATTACCTAAAAAAATAAAATGGATGGCTAAAATCCGAACCCAAAGAAAATTTATTAAAGAACTTAAGGAAAAAGGTATTGTTGAAACAAAAGAATACTCTGAATTAAGATTAAAATCCAAAGGTGGCTTTTTCAGAAGTAAAAGACACATTAAAATATTCCTAAACAAGATGAAAGGTAAAAATGAGTAAAAGAACAATTTATAAAAGGAAAAAGAACGGAAAAACAGATTATAAGAAAAGATTAAAATTACTTAAATCTAGAAAGCCAAGATTAGTTATTAGAAAGAGTTTAACTCAAATAACTGCACAGATAATTCAATATCAAGATGAAGGTGACAAAGTATTAGTAAGTGCACATTCATCTGAATTAAAAGCAATTGGTTGGAAAATGAACCCTGGAAACATTCCTGCGGCTTATTTAACTGGATTACTTATAGGTCAAAAAGCTAAAGCTAAAAAAATAGAAGAAGCTGTTTTGGATATTGGCTTAAATACACCAACTAAAGGTTCAAGAATCTTTGCAGCCTTAAAAGGTGCTGTGGATGCAGACCTTAATGTACCTCACTCAGACAATATATTCCCTGATGAAGATGCAATTAAATGTGTAAAAATAAGCAATTACTTTAAAGATTGCAAAGATAAATTACAATTTTCACAATACAAAAAGGATAATGTTGATCCAACTAAAAACTTTGAAGCTGTAAAAGCTAAAATTATGAAATAAATAAAATGGCAGAAGAAACTAAACAAATTAAGGAAACTAAGGAAGAAGTTAAAAAAGTAACTGAATCAAAAGAAGAGACCAAAGTTTCTACAAAAGAAGAGGCTCCAGTCTCTGAAAAAGTAGAAGAAGTTGTCGCTGTAGAAGAACCTAAAATTGAAGTAGATGAATCTGCTGTAGAAGTTATTGTAGCTCCAACTGAAGATAAGGCAATTAAAAAAGCAATTGAAAGAGATTCAAGAAATGCTTTTGATGTTGGCGCATGGCAGCCTAAAACAGGGTTAAGCTTACAAGTAAAAACCGGCGAAATAAAAGATATTGATGAAATTTTAAATAAGGGTTTAAAAATATTAGAACCTGAAGTTTTAGATGTATTAATGCCTGATCTTGAAAAAGATTTATTATTAATTGGTCAATCTAAAGGTAAATTTGGTGGAGGACAAAGAAGGGTCTTCAAACAAACCCAAAAGAAAACACCTGAAGGAAATAAACCTCACTTCGCAACATTCGCTGTTGTAGGTAATAAAAATGGATACATTGGTGTAGGATATGGTAAATCAAAAGAAACGGTTCCTGCAAGGGAAAAAGCATTTAGAAATGCTAAATTAGATATTATGAAAATCAAAAGAGGGTGTGGCAGTTGGCAATGTGGCTGTAAAAGTCCACACTCAATCCCATTCGCAGTTGAAGGTAAATGTAGTTCAGTAAGAATTATATTAATCCCAGCACCAAAAGGTACTGGCCTTAAAGTTGAAAAAAGCTGTGCAAGAATACTTGAACTTGCAGGTGTAAAAGATGTATGGTCCAAATCATTTGGTCAAACAAAATCAAAAATCAATTTAATTAAAGCTTTAATGGCAGCATTAAATCAACTTAATTCAACCAAATTAAAACCTATAGATTATGAAAATCTAGGGATAGTTGAAGGAAAATTAAAAACTAATAATTAAATAAAAAACTAAAATGGCAGAAGAAAAACAAATTAAAGAAACTGAAGCTAAATCAACACCAAAAAAAAGTGTTGAAAAATTTGCAGTTGTAAGAATTAGAGGGTCAATTAGAGTTTCTACTAAAATTAAAGATACTTTAAAGATGCTTAATCTTGATAAGGTTAATACTTGCATTATTATTGAAAATACTCCGGTCAATAAGGGTATGATTATAAAAGCTAAAGATTATATTACATGGGGGATTTTAGATTCAGAAACTGAAAAACTCCTAAATAAAATTCAAAATGGTAAAAAAGACCATGTATTTAGATTAAACCCACCAAGAGGAGGTTTTGAAAGAAAAGGTATTAAAAAACCATTCAAAACAGGTGGAGCATTAGGTAATAGAGATGATAAGATTAATATTCTAATCAAAAAGATGATTTAATAATTAAAATAAAGTATATGGAATATAAATAAAATGGCAACTACAAAAAGAACTAAAGATTCAAGATACAGAGGCTCTAAAACACATGGCTGTGGCTCTATGAAGAAAAGAAGAGGAGCAGGACATAGAGGTGGAAGAGGAGCAGCAGGTTCTGGTAAAAGAGGCGACGCTAAAAAACCAAGTATCTGGGGTGGAAAGTATTTTGGTAAAAAAGGATTTGTTTCCAAAAAAACTACTGTAGATCTCAAATCAGTTAATATAAAAGAAATCGAAATTAAGATCCCTTCCTGGCTTAAAAAAGGCCTTATAAAACAAACTAAAGATGTTTATGAAATTGATTTAAACATTTTAGGTTATAAGAAACTTTTAGGTACTGGAAAAATAACTAAAAAACTAAAGATTAAAGTTGAATCATTCTCTAAGGCTTCAGAAGAAAAAATTAAAAAAGCCGGCGGAGAAATAATCTCTTAAAATGTCTTTTTTTAAAAATATTTTAAATAATCTGCCTGAGGTGGTGAGTCCTGCTCAAAAAAGACTTTCTTTTAAAGAAAAATTAAAATGGACTCTAATTACACTTGGATTATTCTTTATTCTCGGAATGGTTCCTTTATTCGGACTTGGAGAAAATGCACTACAACAATTTGAATATCTATCATTAATACTTGGTGCAAATTTTGGTTCTATTGTCTCTTTAGGTATCGGTCCAATCGTAACTGCATCTATTGTATTACAATTATTAAATGGTTCAGGATTAGTTAAATTTGATTTAACAAGTCATGAAGGTAAAAAAACATTTCAAGGAGTTCAAAAATTATTAGCAATATTCTTTATTGTATTTGAGGCTGGAATCTATGTATTCATGGGTGGATTAGCACCTTTAACTTCACTAATGGGCACGTCATCATATTTAACTATGCAACTAATGTTGGTATTTCAACTAACACTGGGCGGACTAATGATTATGTTTATGGATGAAATCATAAGCAAATGGGGTTTTGGCTCAGGTATATCACTATTCATAGCAGCAGGAGTAAGTAAAAGTTTATTTATCAAAATATTCTCTCCTTTAGCATCCCCTACAAATCCTAACATTGCAACAGGAGCAATACCTGCATTATTTCAATCATTAGCTAGTGGAGATAAAATCACTGCAGGGTTAATGCTTGGGGGATTAATCGCAACAATATTTGTATTTGTAGTGGCAGTTTATGCGCAAGCGATGAAGGTAGAAATTCCATTAAGTTTTGGAAGAATTAGAGGGCACAGTATACGTTGGCCACTAAATTTCCTTTATACAAGCAATATTCCAGTTATATTAGTTGCAGCATTAATGGCAAATATACAGCTTTGGGCCCGATTGTTACAGAATTGGGGGCACCCGCTATTAGGTACATTTTCAGGAAATACTCCAGTATCTGGGTTAATCTCTTGGATATATGCTCCAAACATATTAAGTAGCGTCATAAAGGGTAGTTTTACCTGGTCACAATTAGGTCATTCTGCAATCTATCTTGCATTTATGATGGGTGGCGCAGTACTATTCTCCTGGTTCTGGATGCAAACATCTGGTATGGATGCAAAATCACAAGCTAAACAAATAATGTCCTCTGGATTACAAATCCCTGGATTTAGAAAAGATCAAAGAGTTTTGGAGACATTATTGAATAGATATATCTGGCCTTTGACTGTAATGGGTGCTGTTACTGTAGGTATACTGGCT
>JAGLOT010000130.1 GCA_023137655.1 Nanobdellota archaeon
TAAAATAAATCTCCTTCTTTATCTTATTTAATTCATTAGCCAAGTTTTTACTTCCTTCGGGATTATGGCCACAATCTAATAATAACCAATTTCTAACATATTGCATTCTTCCAGGCCATTTAGCATTCATTAAACCAGAACTGATACAATCTTCATTAATATTAAATTTAAACCCATCTGCATAATTATATTCATTTAATATTTTCACAGCAGAAACAACCAAACCAGCATTACTTTTCTGATAATCCCCAATTAAACTAATTTTCTTATCATATCCATCAGCAAAAATAACTTTTGTATTCCTCAATTCTGCAATTTTCCTAATAACATTTAAACCTTTAATTTCCTTAGGCAGAATAACAATTCCATTTTCTTTTATTATTCCAGCTTTTTCATATGCCACTTTATCTATTTCATCCCCTAAATGCTGAGTATGATCTAAAGAAATATTTGTGATTATACTTAACTCTGGATTGATTACATTAGTAGCATCTAACCTACCCCCCAAACCAACTTCAATAATTGCAATATCAACTTTTTCATTCTTAAAGTGTTCAAAAGCACAAGCGGTTACAATTTCAAAAAAAGTTTCATCTTTAATCAAAGGTTTAATCTTCTCAACAATCCTAACAATTTCACCCTCACCAATCTTCATTCCATTAACTCTAATTCTTTCCTTAAAATCAACCAAATGAGGGCTTGTATATAATCCAGTTTTATACCCTGCCTCACGCAAAACTCTTTCAAGC
Source organism: Nanobdellota archaeon (assembly GCA_023137655.1). GTDB lineage: Archaea > Nanobdellota > Nanobdellia > Woesearchaeales > BS150m-G63 > JAGLOT01. The sequence continues at coordinate 750 of JAGLOT010000130.1, forward strand.
ATTGCAGCAGTAGAACCCTTCCCATTAGTACCTGCAATATGAATTGATTTAAACTTATTCTCAGGATTATCTAACTTCTTCATTAAACCAGAAATATTTTCTAGGCCAAGCTTCATACCAAAAAGCTGCCTTCCATAAATATATTCAATACATTCTTTATAATCCATTTAATAGAAACATCATTTATGCCTTAAAAACATTACTATCTAAACCGCAAGAGAAAATCTCTTTTACTTCCTTACCTACTTTAGCCTTAACTTCATCATCCTGATAATTCTTAATAACTAAAGCCATTAATTGCCCAATCTTTTTCATTTCTTGTTCTTTCATACCCATTGTTGTAACAAATGGAGTTCCAATTCTTATCCCAGAGGGCCTGAATGGGGTTGAAGGATCAAATGGAATTGTATTACAATTTGTAATAATGCCCGTTTCTTCAAGTGCAATAGCAACATCCCTACCTAATCCTTTAGCACCAAGACTCTTAATTAAATCAATTAGAATTAAATGATTATCAGTTCCATTGCTAACTAAACTTATTCCTTCAGACATAAGAGAATCAGCTAGAACTTTAGCATTCTTAACAACTTGCTTACTATATACTTTAAATTCATCACTCATAGCTTCTTTAAAAGCAACAGCTTTTGCAGCTATAACATGTTCATGTGGCCCACCTTGTAAACCTGGAAATACTGCTTTATCTATCTTCTTTCCTAGTGATTCCTTACACATTATGATAGCGCTTCTTGGTCCTCTTAATGTCTTATGGGTGGTTGTGGTAACAACGTCAAAATAAGGAATTGGGTTTTCATGAACGCCAGAAGCGATGAGGCCAGCAATATGACTGATATCAGCCATACTGTAAGCCTCCACCTCTCTTGCAATTTCTGCAAATTTTTTGAAATTGATTTTTCTAGGATATGCAGTAAAACCACATACAATTAATTTAGGTTTTTCTTTAAGTGCAATTTCTCTAATTTTATCCATATCAAGGAATCCGTCTTCCTCGACACCATATTCAATAAAATTATATAATTTACCTGAAAAATTGACCTTACATCCATGGGTTAAATGTCCCCCATGCATTAAATTAAGGGCCATTATCTTGTCCCCATACTCTAATAATCCAAAATAAACAGCCATATTGGCAGGACTACCAGAATTTGGCTGAACATTAACATGTTCTGCACCAAATAACTTTTTAGCCCTTTCAATAGCTAATAATTCCACCTTATCAACAAACTCATTGCCCTGATAATATCTCTTATTAGCATAACCTTCTGCATATTTATTAGTTAATATTGATCCTGTAGATTCCATTACAGCTTCACTACATATATTCTCAGAGGGAATTAGGTTTATCTGAGTTAATTGCCTATTACCTTCTTTAGCAACTAATTCGTATACTTCAGAATCCTCATTCCTAAGACATTTATAATCCATTTCCCCCATAAATCTCAAAATCACCGTTATTTATATTATTTTGTATTCTTTAGTAATGTCCTAATAGTTAATATCGTATAATTTAAATATATCTTATTTCTAACATATTCAAGGGGGATTTAAATGGACTATAATAAACAAGATAAAGAAGTTTTAAACTATTTTTTTACTAACCTAGATAAACCAGTTTTTGCAACAAAAAACTTTCATCCAGAAGTCTGGGCATTAATGCAGGCAAGATATTCAAGAACTAAAGAAGGGTTA
>JAGLOT010000131.1 GCA_023137655.1 Nanobdellota archaeon
ATGTGACAGATTCATTTAAACCAACATTTACATTTAATGCAAGCGATAATCAAGCGACAATATTGACATGTTCACTGGTTTTAGATAATGGTACTGAAGAGATTTATGCAGGGACAGAAGCAGTTATAGTTAATGTTAGTTCAAATATAGTATCTAATGTTACCTTATTGGATGGGGAATATTCCTGGTATGTTAATTGTAGTGATGGAATTAATAATAATGTTTCATTAACCTGGAATTTTAATCTAACATTTAATGATACTATTGCACCTACAATTGAATTAATATTACAGCAAAATAATTCAATTGATTATGCTAATGCGCAAAAAGATTATAATTTTACTGTAAATGATAATAATAATAGAACTGGTTACGATATTGATTGTATAGTTTATTATAGAAATACTAGTGAATCTTTTATAAGTGGAAATTATGGTAGTATTAATAATATTGTTATAGGTCAAGAAAATTCGGTTAGTGGTACTCAGAGTGAGACTATGGAAACTGAATGGTATGTTAATTGTACGGATGCTGGTGGAAATACAGGTCAAAGTGAGAAGAGAATTTTTACATATTATAAAACTGCCTGGTTAGATAATATGGAACCTGGTAAAGATGCTTATCTAGGAAATTGGAATGAAACTTATTCATTGAGTACAGAAACTTGGGGCCTACAAAATAATGATGCCTATGGTGGGGAATATCTTTATGCAGATAGTGTAGATTCAGAATATGAGGCAGCACCTACTGAAATGCATTTAACTACACCTGTTATTGATTTAAGAAGATACCATACAGCAAATGTTACATTTTATAATCAATATAATATTCAGGGTGATGGCACCACATGTTATGATGCTATGATAATTGAAGTTTCAACAGATGGCTCTTCCTTTACACCAGTAGAACCGATGATTGGAAGTTATGGAACTATATCTGCTGTAAGTAATCCAAGAAATACAGAAGAAGGATTCTGTGGAAATAGTAATGGATGGGTAAACGAAGTAATAAATCTCAGTGATTATGCTGGTGAAACTACAGTTTATTTAAGATGGACTCTTGCAACAAATACAGGAACTGGTAGGCCAGGATATGATTTAGATAATGTTGTTTTCCTTGGAGAACAGGACAATGTAAATCCTGAAGTTAAATTAGTTTCTCCAAAAGTTGGATATTCTAATGGTTCAAGCGTAATTGTTCCAGTAACATTTACTTGTAATGCAACAGATGATTATCATTTAAGAAATATTAGTTTGTATATTACAAATGCTAATAATGAAAGCTTTAAATTAAATCGAACTCAAAGTTTAGATGGTGAAATCTATAACGAAACAAGTTGGACTTTGGATTTGGGGGTAGGGGATTATACATGGAATTGTAATGCATACGATTTTGCAGATAATTATGATTGGGCAGATGTAAATAGGACTGTTAAAATAAATTATACAGATTTAACAATATCAAATATTTATTTTTCAGCTCAAGAAATTGTAGAAGGACAAAATCTTTCAATTTATGTTAATGTAACTAATCAAGGGACAGAAGATGCAGGAGATTTTGCAGTTAGATTAAATATTTCATTATGGAATGGAACTAAAAACTATAATGGGACATTATATAGTAATTATCTTTCCTTACTTGCAGGAAATAATCAAATAATTAATTTTGAATGGAACATAAGTTCAGGTACTTATATATTTGATGCATCTGTAGATTATTTAAATAATGTAACTGAAGGAAATGAAACAAATAACGAATTATCTATTAATTATACTGTTTCATCATGGCACACATTTTATGGCCAAATAAATTCAACATTATTTTTATCTGATAATATAAATAATGAATTTATGAATTGGACAATTACAAATCCATCTGGTAATCTTTATTATTATGATTTTGATTCAAGTTTTTACCCATTTGATTTAATCCCTTTAAATGGAACCAACGATTTAGAAGAAGCAGATATTGCATTAGGTTTAACAGGATTCATAGATTCCTTAATTAACTTATTTGATAGGGATAAGGATGGTTATTCAGATGATTCTATGACCCTTGAAATATCTGGTTCAAATGTTGCAAATATTCCAATTATTAACTCCACAAATAATTCTAATTTTATTACTGGAATATTATATGATTCCAATGATGGTGTGGGTTATGATGGTAGCCAAGACTTAGTATTTATTACAGCAGTACATGACAATCAGCAAGGTAGATATGGTATATATGACTATGAAGTAAGACTCCCTTCACCCCTAGAAAAACTGAAGGGTAGTTTTAATCTTGTTTCAACTTTAACTGAGTTGAGATAATTTTCATAGGATTATGTGCCATATTTTACTTTGTTTTTTAATTCTTTCTAAGGATGGTGAATGTTTAAGAAAACTAAATCGT
>JAGLOT010000132.1 GCA_023137655.1 Nanobdellota archaeon
TATTAAATTTTCGTAAATTTGTCCTTTGTCTGTTCTTTCTTTTGAAAAATTGTCTATACAAATATTCCTAAATCCATAATCAAGAAAATAAATTTTAGGTGATTTTATTATTTCAGTCCTTTTATTGGTATAAAATGGCAAACATCTCATACAAATAAATGTATCTTCCAATATTTTAATATATTTTTTTAAAGTATTAAAATCAAATCCAGTAATATTTGATAATTCTGTATAATTAATTAAGTTCCCAATCTGTAAAGAAAATGATTTTAATAATAAAACCAATTTATCATTTTCACTTAATTCTAAAATTTCTTTAATTTCTCTCAAAATATATGTATTAAATATATTTTTTAGTATTAGCTTTTTTGATTCTTTTGATTCTGTTAACACAACTGCAGGATAACCCCCATAAGATAAAAATTCCTCAAGGTATTTATTTAGTTGAGATAATATTTCTGTACCATATTTCTTTTTATTAAAAATGCTAATTAATTCTGGATTTTTATAAGATAAAAATTCTTTAAAAGAAAAAGGATATAATTCAAAAATGAATATTCTCCCAACAAGATATTTTAAACTATGAATTGATAAATCTGGACTAGAAGAACCAGAGATTATTATTTTTATGTTAGATGTATCATAAATATATTTTAATTTTTGCCCATTATCTTTGGAATATTGAACTTCATCAATAAATAAATAATCATATTCTTTTATGTGCAATTCAATAAAAGAATCAATATCTGTTTCAAATAAATTTTTAGTTTTTATATCTTCAAAAGTAATTTGATTAACTTTTTTAATATCTTTAAGTATGTGTTTCACCAGAGTGGTTTTTCCACATTGCCTAGTTCCAATTACTGCAATAATTTCTTTATGTTTTAAGTACTTCTTAATAATTTCTTCTAATTCTCTTTTTATGTACATATTTTATTAATAACTCTGCTATTATTTAAGCTTTTCTAATTTTAGCAGATTTTATTTATAGAATGACCATAAATTGTGGTGGTTTGGAGTCCTAATTTTGTAATATTTTTTTTAAGATCTCAAATTGTGACCTTAACTAGATTATTATTACTTACATAGTAAGTATTATTTAATGGTAAGATTTAAATATTATTTAACTTACATAGTAAGTATTGGTGTCTTTTAGTAATAAAGAGGGTGGTGAAGTTCTTATTCCTAGTACTATCTTTTTAGATAGAAATATTAGTGTTCTTGAGGCAGTAGTAGAATATTTGAAAGATAAAAAAGAAATGAGTTATCATGAAATGGCTGTTTTATTAAATCGGGATGATAGGACTATTTGGACCTGCTATAATAGGGTACAAAAGAAACGTGGTGTGAAAAAATGAACAAAATATTAATGTTTTTAATATTTGTAATTCTTCTTTCTAGCTCTGCTTTTGCCCAAGATTTAACCGATTCAAATTGTGGTATTTCTTTAACTGAAGATTCTGTCTTGACAGAAGATATGACTTGTTCTGGAACTGGTATTTTTATTACAAATGATGATATTACCTTAAATTGTAGTGGGTATAGTATTACTCATGCGCAAAGTGGGGATGGCATTGGAATTAATGTTACAAATGCAGAGAATATAACAATTAAAAATTGTGATATAATTGAAAATCCTGGAAGTAATAATAACTATGGTGTTTATGTTAAATATTCTGGTGCTGTATCAGCCCCAATTGGTGGAGACATTGGACATTCTGTAAGAGTAGAAAGTAATATCATTAGTTCTCCTGGTGAAAATTCTTATGATATTGGGTTATTTGATGCAGATTATGTTTTATTATATAATCAAAGTATTGAAGATTATGAGATTAGTAATTCTAAGATTAAGATTAGTGATGGAATTCCCAATTATTGGTTTAGTACAAATGGTTTATTGATATTTAACGAAGATATTACTGCAACAGGAACTAATTTAGATAATGACATTCAAATTAGTAATAATTTAATCGAAATTAGTTCTAGTAAAACAGAATTTAATAAAAGTGCAAGATTATTGTTTTATGGTCCTGAGAAATATGGTGGAATTCCTTTGGCATATAGAGATGATGTACACTGTACAGGTATTTGTGATCCTGTTGATTGGCTCACTTATAGCGTACCATCCCCTTGTAGAAGTATAAATCAACATATTTATCTATTTAATGTGAGCTATTTGTTGAATGGTGATGTAGGATATACTAATTTTAGTATTAATAATCAAAGTAGCAATTGTAATTATCGGCCTGAGCAAGTTTTACCTGGTGGCCTTTTAGTTAGTTGTGGGGATTCTCTAGATGAAACCTTAATTCCGGACTATGTTGCAATAAATGGCACTATTGTAAATTATTTTCAAGTAGGTAATGGTTTAAATTGTGATAATTCTGCAT
>JAGLOT010000133.1 GCA_023137655.1 Nanobdellota archaeon
CGGAATGAGGTGGATTATTTAAATATTAAGGGTGTATGTCTAGTGGTTTTTATATTTTGAATGTTTTTTTAAAAGATGTTTTAAAATGAGCTCTAAAAGCAGATTTAACAGCATAACAATTATAAACTAATTCTGATTTACTTATAGGATGAGAAAACATGTTAAAAAGTTCAAAGAAGACCATAGAAAACAGTTTTTTATAATAATTGCAATTATCGCTATTATAATTATATTCTCATGGGTTAAAATTGGCTTATATCTCAACTTTTTACTGGGAAATGATGTCCTTATTAAGATGCAAGTAGATAATGATCAATTTTTTATAATTAATGGGGATACCGAAGATTTAAATGTTGAAGCAAGTGTTCAGACAAATCCCTTTTGTAAAGCATATTGTATTATTGAATTTAGAGATGTTAGTTCTAATCAATTAATTGACCAGGAAGAATTCACATTAAATACTGGTATGCCCTATAATAAAAAATATGTTATTACAAATAGCAATAATATGCAAGGGCAAGATATTTATTCTGTAAAAATGGATTGTAGTGGTAAGGAAAGCTTTTTATGCCATACAACTGAAGAGGTCAGTACAAGACGAGATGCAATAATAACAGTAAATCATGGACTTAATGAAGGTCAACAAAAAGAAAAAGAATCAATAAAGAATAATGTTGAGAAAATTAAAGAAGCGCTTTCTTCTGTAAGTGCTACTTATTATCTAATCAAGGAACAAAAAGAATCTGGTCTTGGTTTTAATGTGGTAGAATGGGATACCCTATTAGAAAAAGAAGAACAAGATATAAAATATGTTTATGGTTCATTGAATTCATTCTCAGATAAATGGAGTGTTCAAGATTTTGATGGTATTAATTCTGATTTAACAAATTCAAGAAAAATTATAAATGAAAAACTTACAAGTGCAAAACAAATCAATTCTGAGATGAAAGATAGTATAAACCAATACAATGGATTTGTTTTCCTATTAAAAGATTTGAGAACTGATATTCTTCCATTTACAGAAAATAGATACACAGATAGTATAATATTTAATGAATTATCTTCATTAATCACTCATTTTAATTCTGCATTGGATACCTTTGAAAATCAAGACAATCTTGTAAAGAAAGAAAGTACTATAAACTGGATAAACAATGAAGTCGATTTACATCTTACAGGTATTGGAACTACAATAAAATATGAAGTGCTAGATAGAGAAATTGAAGGGGATATTAATTATGATGTTCTATGCAATATTGATATTAATTATTGTTTTTCACATCCTACAATTAATAATAGGGAAAATCAAGGGGAATTTAATGTAGAAGATTCTTGTAATTATTCTCAGGAACTAATTAGTACATTAAATATTATTAATTCTTCAATAGCTGGTTATGTAAGTATCAATTATCCTAACAATCCTGAGTTTTGGAAAAATATTAGTAGTATTTTAAGTAATAAAAAAAGAAGTGTTATGGTTAGTTATGTTAATTCATTAACTAGTGGGCCAAATTATAATGAACTCATTAGTATTTTAGTTTATCCTGAAATGAAAATAGAAGCAGGCTATGGTGATTTATATATCAAAAACGCATTACTTTGGCAATTAATTAAAGAAAGTCCAAATAATTGTGTTTTCCAAGGTAATTTACCTGAACTAGATAGTGTTTCACTTTCTCAAATAGAACTTATAGAGGGTGGAAGTATTGAAGGTAGTTCTAAAGATGTTATGGAAATTAAAAATATCTCATTTGAAGAACCTTCTGAAAGATGTTGTATTCTTGGAGAATGTTACGATTGCTGTGAAGATGATGAATGTTATAGCAATGAAAATAATTATCCTGTAATTTTAGTGCATGGTCATGCATTTAACAAGGGAGTTTCTGCTGAATATAGTTTAGATGCATTCAATATTTTACAAGACACTTTGGAATCTGATGGATACCTAAGTGCAGGTTCTATTAATTTATATGCCGAACAGGAAGAAAGTTATTATGGTAAGTGGTCAAAAATCCCTTTGCCATTAACAATTAAAGTCAGTTATTATTATGACATATTACAGGAAGAAGGAAACTATCAGATTATCCAAACAAAAAGTGAGAACATTGAAACCTACTCTTTGAGATTAAAAGAAATAATTGATATTGTTAAAAGTAAAACCAGAAGAGATAAAGTGGTTATTGTTGCCCATAGTATGGGTGGCCTTGTTGTAAGAAGATACTTGCAAATCTTTGGAGAAGATAATGTTGAAAAAATTGTTTTTGTTGGTAGCCCACATAATGGCATAACTGGCGATATTGAGAGTTTATGTCCTTTACTTGGTGA
>JAGLOT010000134.1 GCA_023137655.1 Nanobdellota archaeon
CATCTTCAACTACTCCATCTGAAACAGTGGTAGTACCTTCTGATGTTTCAACAGTTTCTTCAACATATGATGATGCTTGAAGTGCCATTGCGATATCAGTTAAACCAATATTGTCAAATCCTTGTGCTTGATCGCCAATTACTAAAACTGCGTCAAAAACACCGTCTTGAACGAATGGTGCTGGGTATTCATTAAGGTTAGTTGCCATAGCGCCCATAAGGGTTGCTCCTACCATAGCAGCACCGGTTCCGATTGCCACAACTTTTCTTACTATTTTTTTCATATTCATGTTACACACCTCCATGTGTATCTCGATTCTCCGTCAAGAATCTTTTTGATCATCTTTTGCCAATATGACTTTCTTTCTATGATTAAGCCCTCTGTCAGGACTCTCTATAGGAAAATCTATTGACTTACCTCTAAAATAACAATTTCCGTTTATAAAGCTTTCGCAAAAAAACAACCAATTATAATATTAATTTTACAGAAATAGCCTCTAAAGCACAAATTAAAGCATTTGAGCCGTTCATCACTTAAAAATAACGAAAACTTAAAAACACTCATTTTCAGCTCCCTTTATAAATGATTTATATGTCCTATAATCATTCATTTTAAACCCAAAAACTCGTTTATCCTCTGTTCATCAAAATAAGTGTAATCTTTAACAATTAAATCTGCTTCTTTTAACTCATCCTTATCTGTGGTAGCAGAAACACCAACTACTTGCATTCCCGCTCTATGCGCTGCAATTATCCCAGCCCCTGAATCTTCAAAAACAATACAATCCTTGACATCCACACCTAATCTTTTTGCACATAATAAAAATATATCTGGTTCTGGTTTAGCTTTACCAACATCATCTACACAAACATATTCCAGATTTAAATGAGATAATTCTAATTCCTCACTAACATTGATTCTTCTGCCACTAGTACCAATAATAACTTTAATCCCTTTCTCAATCAGGGAATTATAAAATTCTTTAAATCCCTTAACTAATGGTATTCCATCTTTCATAATTAGTTCATCAAAATATTTATCCCTTCTACTATTAATTTCAACTAAATCTACATCAATATTATTTTCTTCAAAAATAGTTTTAAATATTCTAATTGCACCTAAACCACGAAAAGAGTCCCATTTTTCTTGACTTAACTTAACACCCAGTTCATCAAGAACTCTATTGAATGTTATTCTATGTAATTGTTCTGTATCAAGAATTGTCCCATCCAAATCAAATATTACTGATTTCATTATATTCATTATATCACTTTTTTCTTTTTTAGATAAAATAAAAATAAACTTATTAATATCATCACACCAACTAGAATATAATAAAATGCTAAAGGATTATTCTGCATAGGCAATCCAATATTCATTCCATAAATTCCAGAGATAGCTGCTGGAATGCTAATCATAATGGTAAACACAGTCAGTAGGGTAATAACTCTATTCAATTTATTTGACATTAAAATTTCAAAATGATTTCTTATGTTAGATATGGTTCGCAATGAATCCATACATAATAGATGTATTTCCTTCCCCTCAATAATTAAATCATCTAACATTTCTTTATCTTCTTCAAAGAATTTAACATTTTTCAGAATTCTTTCATAAACCCTATTACTATATGTATAAGCAGACACAAAATTATTCAATGCATCTTCTTGTTTTAATAGTCCTGTTATATCTTTATCCCTTAATTCCATAACAGAATCTTTTGTTTTATCAACATTCTTAACCAAGTTTAAAGTTGTTGTCTCAAACTCATTATTAATTTCAGATAAAAAGTAAAGTAAAGTTTTCAATTTCTGGGTTGTTATTATTTTACTTTTATTTTTCTTGTTAATTATGTTAATTATATTAGTAATAAACCTTGGTTGATATTTGGATAATGTTAATATGTAATTTGGGCCAATAACAATAAGGATAGTATTAGTTTCTTTCTTATCATTAGGATTAATTGTTTTTAAAATAATATAAGTCCCTTCATCTTCAAATTCGGCCCTTGGAATTTCATATTTATCAATACCTGACAATAAATTCTGTTCATCTAAATCTAAATCTTTTTCCAATTGTTTAAGAACATCTTCATTAGGGTCAATTACATTAATCCAGCATCCTTTCTCAAACTTAGTAAGTTCTTTTAGTTCAGAATCCTTGATTGAGCTTTTATAATATTTTATCATTTCGATACGAATAATAAAACCCTGAAGAATCTTTGTTCTTCTGGATTTATCATTTAATTACCTATAATTAGTAAAAAATAAATGCGGAGAGGAGGATTCGAACCCCCGTAAGCACTAAGCTAA
>JAGLOT010000135.1 GCA_023137655.1 Nanobdellota archaeon
AAAACTTTATAAATGGAGAATATGTTATTACCATTAAGTTACAAAAAGGGGGTTAAATTAAAATGACAGAAAAACAAACATTTGGAGAAAGAATGGGTGAGGCTACACCTTTCACAATAAGTATGGGTATACCTTATGATGCTGCAACTGAAATTGATTTAAAGAATAGAATTCAAGAAGCTTTAAATTCTCCAGCATCAGACTCTAAAGACAATTATAATCCATCTAGTTTTATAGTTACACCAGATGGTTCTTATATAGATACAGAAGGAGTATTTGACTCTTCAACAGATCTTTATTCAATAGCAAATAATCCAACATTAACTTCAGATAGTTCTGGAAGAACTATGAGAGTTACAGGGGCAGCATTAACAACCTTAGTTTTAGCATTAGGTGGTGCTTGTGATAATGCAGATCAAATGTTAAATCAATCAACAGTAGACAATTGGAGTCTTATCAATCAAAGAGATGTTTGGCTTTATGATGCTTCAACAGGTAATTTATTAGAAGATGAGGTTGGATTAAAAGATTGTCGAACAAGATATAGTTTATTTCAAGAATATGGGGATAATTGGGAAGATTCATTAAATGTAAGGGGTATAGAGGCAGTTCCAGTACAACCACCAGCAGGGATAAGGGCAGATACTTCATATAGAGAAACATTTCCTCCAAGATAAACCAAATAATTTATTTTTTATTTCTTTTTATCAAAATAATTAAATATTATAATTATTCTACAAGAAATCAATTATCAGAAATATAGAAATAATTAAAAAAATAAATTTACTCCTTTAATATGAAGTGTTTACTCTTCTTTGTCTTTAACAGGAGTTTCTTTTGGTTTTTCTGCTTCTTTAACAGGTTTTGCTTCAACTTTAACTTCAGTCTTTTTTTCAACTGGCTTTTTGTCTTCAGCTTTCTTAACATCAGATTCGGCTTTCTTATTAGCTGTACCTTTAATCTTTTCAGCTAATTTTTCCTTAAGATTTCCAGGTTCTTTTTCTTTTTTAGCTCTTTTATCTACAAAGTCAAAACCAAATAATTCAGCTGTAACAAGACCTTCTCCGTCTTTTTTAACTGTAACTTTAATATGGTGTGGTGGATTTTTAATTCCTCTCTCCCATATTTTAAGATTAAGTTGTTTACCTAGCTTAATATTTTCTGACTTCATATGCTTTTTAAGAAATTGTTTAATAGCAGTAATAGCCTTTTTAGCCCTTTTATACTTAGGCACTTTCATATATTCTCTCCTTAAAGGAATTGTATATATTCTATCTAGTTCTTTCATCTTCATTCACCTATGCCTTAGTATTGGTTTTTCTCCAGTTTCTTTTAATTTCAGTATGTCTTCCTGGATGTACTCTTCTACCTGGACCATATATTTTAGGAACTGTCCAAAAAGGAGCCCATTTGGTTTGTTCGCCAAGCTTAGTTAGTCTTTTCTTCTTGCTTGGATGTATGTACCTTGCCATCTTGCTCCTCCTTCTTAACAGGCGTCTCCTTTTCAGTTGAAGAATCTACATTCTTCTTATCTGAAGGTGCTTTTTTCTCCTTTTTAGATGGAGAAACTTTTTTCTCCTTTACAGGTTCTGCCTGGACTTTTTCCTTTTTATTAGTCTTATTAACATTGATCATTTTTGCAGCTAATTTATCCATTAAAGATGCTGCTTTTGGAGTTATTACTCTCCCTTTATGAACTCCTTTTTCTTCCTGTTTTACAAATCCTGCAGCTTCAAGTTGTTGTAGTGATTTTCTTAGAATGCTTCCTGAACCTCTAAAAAAATGTTCTGGTTTAACACCTCTATTCTTTCTACCACCGTACTTCTTTCTGAGTTTTGCTGTTCCAACTGGTCCTAATTTAGCTACAGATCTTAATACTGCTGCAACTCTCATATACCACCAATCTTCCTTTACAGGAGGCCTCTCTTTAAAAACGCCTGTTTTTACAAAAGCGGCCCATACAGGAGCTTTAATCTCTTTAAAGCTTTTTAGCTCTTCAGCTAATGCTTCTATAAATTCTTCTGGTTTTACGTCATACATTGATGTCATTTTTTTATTACCTTCTTATCTTTTTGAAGAACATCCCAATTCTTCATAAGAATCCTCTAAACCAAGTTTGAAGGATTAAGATTGATTTAAAAAGGTTTCGTTTTTAACTCGTCTTTATACTCCGAAGACTTAGTATTCTTAGTCATTTCTCAGAATTCTAATTTAAACCTTTCTATTTTTCTAAATAAGAAATATCATCTTTAACAAAATTGAGTTTATTATCTAATTTTCTTAGTTTGTCTTCCATTTCATACTTCCAA
>JAGLOT010000136.1 GCA_023137655.1 Nanobdellota archaeon
CCTTCACATTTACAATCTTTTATTGGTTCATATGATTTTAAATCTGTTTTTAATGAAATCATTGCTAATCTGTGTGCAATTATTTCATCATAAAGGACTGAATCGTTTTCTCTGAATTCAATTTCATCAAATGCTAATACTGGAACTCTATCAATAATTGCTCGTCTTAATAGATTCGCAAATTCTGGAGTTGTATTTTCAATTAAAAAGGAAATTCTATTCTCCCTCTTATTGACATTTAATTTTTGAACTTTCATTATACTCTTCGTCCTCTTTTTCCGCCTTTTTTCCTACAACCATCGTGAGGTAAAGGTGTTACTTCTTCTATGATTCCGATTCTGATACCCATTCTGGATAATGCCCTTACTGCTGCTTGAGCTCCTTGACCAGGATTTGCTGGACCATTGTGTCCTCCTTTGCCTCGAATTTTAATGTGTAAACCAGTTATTCCTTTATCTCTAACTGCTTCACCAACTCTTTTTGCAGCAATCATTGCAGCTGTAGCAGAAGCTTCTAAGTGATCTGCTTTAACAACCATTCCACCTGAACATTTAGTAATTGTTTCGGTTCCTGTTATATCTGTAATATGGATTATTGTATTATTATAAGATGAATAAATGTGTGCTATTGCCCATCTTAATTTTCTTGGTTTTTCTCTTGGTTTTTCGTTATTCATCTTCTTCTAAACCTTCTAACTTCTTTCTTTGGTCTTGGTTTCTTTGGTGCACTAGGTAATCTTTCCGGGTGCATATTATCTACAAAAGAAGAATTTAATGCATAGCTTAAATGCTGTTCTTCTTGAACATTAACAAGATAACCTGGAACTGTCATTTTAATATCGTTAACTAAAACATGTCCATGTACAATAAATTGTCTTGCTGATTTAACAGTTTTTGTTAAACCTTTTTTAAATAAGACTGTTTGTAATCTTCTATCAAGTAAATTGTTTAAAGTAAGGTCTAGGATATTATCCATGGATGCGTCTTCTTTAATCAATGATAGTGATTTTAATTTGGTTAATAATTGGGTTCTTTCCTTTTGAGCTTGTGGGGTTGTTAATGCAACTAACCTTTTAGCTTGACTTTTGAAGTTCCTTAATTTAGCATCTGCTTTTCTAATTTCTCTTTTATTTTTTAAGCCGTACTCTCTAGTTAATATTAATTCTGCCTCAATTCTTGACTTCTCCCACTTTTGAGCAGGTGCTGAGTACTTTTTTCGTCTTTTTTTTGGATCTCCCATTTTTTACCTTTACTTTTTCTTTCTCTTTACACCAAGAGCAGTTTTCTTTTTGTTTTTTCTAAAGTTTGATTTTGTCTTTTGGCCTCTTAATGGTAATCCCCAAGCGTGTCTAAATCCTCTATTACATTTAATTTTCTTGAGTCTCCTTAGGTCAAATTCTTTTGTGAAATCTAAATCAGAAGTTAATAGGTGTTTGTCTTCTCCAGTATCATAATCATTTCTTCTGTTAAGCATCCAGGTTGGAATACCAAAGGAGGTTGGATCCTTTACAACAGATTCTATAGCTTTGATTTCTGTATCAGATAATATACCTGCTTTTTTAGTTTTTGAAATGCCAGCTGATGAACAGATAGCATTAGAAAGCATAAAGTTGATTCCTTTAACTTTTCTTAAAGCTAAAAGTATTGGTTTTCCACCAACTAAGTCTGTGCTGGCTACTCTTACGAAATATTTGATATTTT
Source organism: Nanobdellota archaeon (assembly GCA_023137655.1). Classification (GTDB taxonomy): domain Archaea; phylum Nanobdellota; class Nanobdellia; order Woesearchaeales; family BS150m-G63; genus JAGLOT01. The sequence continues at coordinate 1,701 of JAGLOT010000136.1, forward strand.
GGTTTTCTTGTCCCATTTTAGTAATTTTAGCCAGAATTCATTATATGAACCCTAACGACGCTCGTCTGAACTCGGGCTGGTTTGTTTAAGTTGTTTGGTTTTATTTATAAAGATTTCGTTTTTAACTCATCTTTAGACTTGCTCACAGAGTTCACAAGTAAAAATGTTTCCTGTTTAAAGGAAAATGGAGCGATAGCCGGGATTACCACCCAGAATTTCGATTCTGGAGCCCGATATTAGTAATAGGATTCACTTTGTTCAATCCTATCTCCATAAAGAAAGGTGGAGCGATAGCCGGGATTTGAACCCGGGCTAGGAGATCCACAGTCTCCTGTGCTGCCGGACTACACCACTATCGCCATAGATAAGAAAGGAAATCAAATTGTTCTTTAAAAAGATTTCTTTTTCAAAGAAACCCTTATAGGTAAAAAGATTAGTTTTTTAGAATAAAAGATGCTAGGCCCTTGAACTGTTCTGTAATTGGTGACTCTGGAAGGGCATAGACTAATGGTTGGTTGATTTTCTTTGCCTGATGAAAATGTGCATGATGTGGGATTTCTG
>JAGLOT010000137.1 GCA_023137655.1 Nanobdellota archaeon
ACTTATTCATCTGGAATAACCACAATATATAATGAAACCTTATTATATGAATATGAATGGTTTGTAAAACCTTATGGTTCAAACGAATTTGATTCATGTTCAGATTTCTTGTGGTGTGATAATAATGGTAATGATATATTAGCACATGGAAACACAGAACCAGGGGACGAATGGTTATGTGAAGTAACGCCTATTGATTGGAGGGGTGTTGGTCAAGGAAAGAACTCATCAATATTACATGTAACTGCAGGAACTGGCGGAACTTCACCAGGTCAAGGAGGCCCAGAAATAACTTATGTTACTCATAATTATGATCAAGATAATCCTGCAATTGTTGGACAAGATGCAACAATTTCTGTAGGTTGGGGAGGGGAATATGATTATGTTAAATTATATTTATGTGATGGCAATTCCCCATACATAAGAAATAGTGGGTGTTGGGGTTATGAATTTAATAGAACAACTACATCTGTAAGTCCAATTAATGCGGTTTTTGAATTAGAAGAAGGCGCTTATGTCTATAATGTAGAAGATCATGGACCTGTTAATTATACTGTGATTTTATGTAGTGATGAATATGATTGTAGCAATTCATCTGATTATTTTTATATTAATCATTTACCAGAAATAGATGATTTAGAATTATTATATTATGATGGTTCAGGATATAGTTCAGGAAGTAGTACAAATGAAACACAAGCTTTGAATTGTAGTGCAGATGTTGAAGATATTGATAATGATATTTCTGCTTATACCTATAAGTGGTATGTTAAAAGAAGCGGAGCATGGCAATTATATTGGCAAGAAGAATCTGTAATATCAAGTGCCGTCTTAAGTGCTAGTGCAACACTTCCTAGTGATATTTGGAAATGTTCTGTGCAACCAGAAGATGCGTATTCAACTGGAACAACTGTAGAATCAAATGAAATATCAATTGTTTCATCTGGTGGTGTACAGAGTAATTCTTCTGTTCTAAATGTAATTGATGATGCAAGTAAAATATTCCCAAAAAATACTGGGGAAAATATTTCATTTAGTGTTGCTTGGCAAAATGAAGGGGCAACATCAATGGTAGTTTATGTTTGTGATTCTCCAAATGTTTTGAAAACTGGATGTCCAGCAGGTTCAACCGAATATGGATTTAGTGGATGGACTACTAGCAATCCAGTTGTAATGAATTATGAATTGGTGGAAAATGATTATGCAGATAATACTTCAACTAAACCTTATTATACAAGAGTTTGTGATAATAATTTTGATTGTTCAAATGTTTTTTCTACGGAAAATACTACAATTGGGATTAATCATTTGCCCTATGCAGTTAATGTAGAAATGTTAAATGAAACAAATGGTACTTATCTTAATGTTTCAAATCACATAACTTGTAATTATAGTTTTTCAGATATGGATAACGATGAATATAATGGTAGAGGTGAAAATACCTCATTATATAGAGAAGAGGCAAATGTTGATTTTGCTTGGTATAAATATGATAGTGGTTCATGGGTAGAACAAACAAGTTATACTAATCAAGTTTTAGTTAATACATTTACTTCTTTAGGGGATAGATGGAAATGTGGAATTGTTACAAATGATGGTTATACTGATAGCCCAGAAACTTTTTCATCATTTAGAATTATTGGTGGGTATGGGCCAATAATAGAATCTGTTATAAGCAATGCAGATGATGAAAATGAACCCTTAACAAAAGGAGAGACTTTAACCCTTAGTGTTGATTGGTATGATCCATCATATGAAGAACAAATTGATTTATACATTTGTAGTGGTTATGGTGTTTCACAAGGAAGTGGGTGTGATGATGAAACTTTTTGTGAAGTATTGAACACATATACAGATCCAATAAATTGTTCTTTAAGCAGTTCTGATTTTGATAGTTTTAGTACAGAATTTTTTGTAACTATCTATGATCTAAATGGGAGCAAGTCTAATCAAAGTGGGGTGGTTTATGTAAATAATGAACCCACTTTTATTGGAAATGTTACCTTAAATGGTTCTACTAGTGGAGAAGTTTATCCACTATCATCTGAGAATATTATTTGTAATGGGGAAGGAAATGATACCGATAATCTTACTGGCGTAGATTATTACTATTATTGGTATAGGGATAATGGTAGCGGTTTTCAAACTTATACATACCCAAATA
>JAGLOT010000138.1 GCA_023137655.1 Nanobdellota archaeon
AATTTAACACTGCTTATAAATATTTCCATTTAAAAAAATGGTGGGCCTACCCGGACTCGAACCGGGGATCCTCGCCGTGTAAGGGCGATATCATAGCCACTAGACCATAGGCCCTATGATATAGAAAAAATGAAAAGAATTACTTATAAATGTTTCTATACAGCTATTCGATTCTTAGTAAAGACAATCTTTCAAATAAAATAGGTACTGGGCCTGTAGATATTCTATTAATCCTATTTAAAATTCGCTTATAACAGAATCTAAAAAATCAATGGTATCTGTTAAATTTTTTGCAGTTGACTTTTGAGGGTTAACAAGTGTATCAACTATCCCCTCATTATAGGTTTTATCCCCCAGATAAACCTGTATTTTCTCTAAATTTTCTGGCAATAACGGATGGTATTTTGATCCTGCCCCTAGATTTGCTATCCTATTAACTAAACCTGCTAAAGGTTGTGTTAAAGTTGCAGTATACAAATCTTCAACAGTAGTACCACAATCAACAAAACCATCTAATTTGGCACCCCCTAAGATGTTGGACAAATCTGGGGCATTTCCCATATGGATATCTTCTTTCCCTTTTATCCATTCAGGATTATCTTCAGATATATATTTCAAAAAGTCTCTAGCATTATTTAAATTCTTCATCAACATAGGTTTTTCATCTGGCCTACCAAGACCCAAATAAAGCACTCTTTTTAGAACTTCCCCCCTCTTATATTCCATTATCTACCCCTAACATATAATTAAAAAAGAAAAAACCCCTTTATAAATGTTACTATGAACTAGTAACTATTTAATCAAAATGCCCTTAATTTGATTATAAGTATCCACAGCAAACTTCAATTTATCCTTAGATTCAGCATAAATAGTCATAATTACTTCACCTTTATTCACATAGGTTCCTTTTTTCTTATGCAATAGGACACCTGCACTTTTATCCACAGGAGCTCCAGCAATCCTTGCTATCCGACAAATCTCTTTATTACCCACATAAGATATCTTACCATCTTTCCAGGCCTTAATATCCTTTTTATGGCTTCCAGCTTTCAAATCTTCGGGAATAACTTCTTTCCCACCTTGAGCCTTAATAATTTCAATAAATTTACTATATGCCTTACCATTATCAAGAATTTCTTTAGCTAACTTCTCACCTTCCCCTCTTTTAGATTTCTTACCCATTTCTAGCATAATTCCGGCTAATTTAATAGACTTTTTTCTTAAATCCATTGGTTGCATAGGGTCATTTCTTAAAACATAAAGAACATCTTTTGCTTCTAAAACAGGTCCAAAGCCATAACCAATAGGTTGAGAACCATCTGTAAATATTGCCTTAATATTAATACCTAATTTTTTGCCCATAGATTCAAAATCTCTTTTCAATTCATCGGCTTTCTTTTTCTCTTCAATCTTAGCGCCCTTACCATAAGGAATATCAATTAATACATCTGTTGCATTAACAGAAGCTTTCTTAGCTAATATACTTGCTAACATTTGGCTTCTTGCATCTAAATCAAAAGGATGTTCTATTCTAATTATAATATCATCTGCAGGTGCTAAACTTAATGAACCGCCCCAAATTAAACAACCATTTGTTTTCTCAACAATCTTCTTAACTTTTTCATGGTCAAAACAAACACCACATAAAACTTCTACTGTATCTGAAGTTCCAGCAGGGCTTGTAATACTTCTTGAACTTGTTTTAGGAATCGTTAAACCAGCAGCTGCAATAATTGGAACAACAATCATTGTAGTTCTATTACCTGCAACCCCACCAATACAATGTTTATCCATAATTATTTTTTTCTTAAAAGAAATTTTCTTACCACTATTAACCATTGCATTTGTTAAAGCTAAAGTTTCATTTTCATCTAAGGGATTCATATAAGATGCTGCAACAAAAAATGCAACTTCAAATTCTGTTAAAGTATTAGTTACAATATCTGCAATAATTTGATTGATTTCTTTTTTACTTAATTTGTGACCATCCATTTTTTTCTTAATATATGATAAAGATTCTGGATGATTAACAATAGAAATTTTAACTTCTTGACCATTCTTAGTCTTTAATCTAGTCATAACATCATCAAATAAACCAATTGTTCCTTTAGGTACAAAACATCCACTAACAGAAATATCAATAATAACTACTACCTTTTT
>JAGLOT010000139.1 GCA_023137655.1 Nanobdellota archaeon
TACAAGGTAAATTAGAAAATAGTTCAGGAGATGTGGTTACAGGTACTCATAATTTTAACTTTTCATTGTATACTGTTTCTACTGGAGGTAGTGCAGAATGGACAGAAGAACAAACTGGTGTAAGTGTTGATGCAGATGGTATTTATGATGTTATTCTTGGTAGTGTTGATGCAATAAATTTGGATTTTGATGAAGCTTATTATCTAGGTGTTGAAGTTGATGGAGATGGAGAAATGACTCCAAGAATAAATTTAACAAGTACACCTTATGCACAAAGAGCTAAATTTGCAGATACTGTTGAATGTTCAGATTGTATTGATAGTACTGAAATATTAAATTATAGTATTTTACCAAAAGATTTAGATAATCTTAGTGGTATTGCAGATGAAGATATTTTAACATATGAAAGTACAGGTGGTGTATTTGAATGGCATACTCCTGCCGAATTAATTACCGCTGGAGATTCTTTAAGTTGGAGTTCTAGTACATTAAATGTTGCAGATGATTGGTATGATAGTGTTAATGATATTCCAAATGCAACTCCTGCTGATGGAGTTCAATCATTTAGTACAGCAAATCAAATTTATGATTATATTGATGGTTTAGGCCTTAGTGGGGCTTATACTGCAGGTGATGGTTTAACTTTAACTGGAAGTCAATTTAATGTTAGTGATGGAGGGATTGATGGTACTCAGTTAGCTGATACAATTATTTTGGATGCAAATTTAGCAATTACGCAGGCAGACTTTGATGTTAATTTTGATGCTAATACTTTGTTTGTTGATGGAACAGAAAGTAGAGTTGGGATTGGTACTATAACCCCTGGTGAGAAATTATATGTTGATGGAAATATTAATGTTACTGTAGGTAATGATATTTGTATTGAAGGTGATAAATGTTTAAGTGAAGCTTCTGTTGCTGGTGGAGATATTACTGCTGTTAATACTGCAGAAAAATATTTGACTGGTGGTGACACTACTGGTGCGATTAGTTTATTATTGAATGAAACTGAATTGAATAGTACAATTGATGCTAGAGATAGTGGTGATACTACTTATACTGCGGGCAATGGGTTAAGTCTTGGTGGAACTGAGTTTACTGTTGATGCGCATACTGCAATAACTGTAGATGCGAGTGGAGTTAGTGTTACTGCAGATAGTATTGATGGTACCCAATTATCAGATGAGATTACTTTGGATGCTGATTTATCTTTAAATGGTGGTGGAAGTTATGATGTTAATATATCTGGGGTTTATATTGATTCTGATGGGCAATTAGGTCTTGGCACAATTCCAAGTTCTAGAGCATTAGATGTAGTAGGAAATTCTCGATTTAATGGAGGCGTTGATTTTAGTGGTGGAAATGTAAATATAATTGAAAATTTAAGTGTTGGTCAAAATATAAATTTAACTGGTGATTTATTTGTTAATGGAGATGATATTGGATTATATGATGGACAAATTAATACTGACAATGGCCCAATAGGTGTTGATTCTTGTGGTTATGGAAGTACTAGTTTAGGTATGTGTACTGAAAGTGGAGTTATTACATTAGGATATAGTGGGCCTAAATTATATTTAAAATCTGGAGGTATTGGTATTTCATATGATGATGGTTTTAGTGGAGGTAATGATCCAGATACTGAACTACATATTGATGGTGGTGTATGTATTGATAATAATGCAGTTTGTACAGATCCTGGTGATGGTAATTTGAATGTAGTTGGAAATATTAATATTAAGGGGGATTTTACTGGTTTAGGTATAGGTAATTTTACAGGTAATGTTTATGCTGCTAATTTTAGTTCACATAGCCCCTTAAGATTACAGACAGAAGGAACTACAAGAATTTATGTAGGTGATAATAAAGGGTATGTGGGTATTAATACTGAAAACCCAAAAGGATTGTTGCATGTGCAGGATGGTTCATTGTTATTTAATGGAACTAGTGGGGCTACTCCCACTTCTGGTGCTGGTACTAGGATGATGTGGATACCTGAAAAGGCGGCTTTTAGGGCAGGGGAAGTTACAGCTACCGAATGGGATGCAGCAAATGTAGGGGCTTATTCATTCGCTGGAGGATATAGGACTAAGGCGAGTGGTGGTTCGTCTACTGCATTTGGAA